>JBNKOQ010000173.1:0-7147 GCA_050294735.1 Roseibium sp.
ATTTTAACAACAGCGGAGGAAAAGATGTCGAGATTAATGGCGGCGCTAAGGCCAACCGCCTCTTCAAGCCGCGCTTCAGGGCTGCGGTTGGATCGCAGGCCCCCTTCACCGGCATCGCGCCGCTGCTGCAGGACCGGTTCCAGTATTATTGCCCGGAAGGGCTGTGGACGCCGGTCAATTCCTTGTTCTTCAGCGCCCTCTATCTCGAAGCTGTCTTCGCGAGACTTGCGTTCCAATCAGCTGCCTGCCTTTTCGCCGGTGTCTTCTCCAG
The DNA here is from genome assembly GCA_050294735.1 of Roseibium sp. Classification (GTDB taxonomy): domain Bacteria; phylum Pseudomonadota; class Alphaproteobacteria; order Rhizobiales; family Stappiaceae; genus Roseibium. The sequence goes on from JBNKOQ010000173.1 coordinate 272, forward strand.
GTTCGAACAACTGGACCGGGCCATTCGGCATAATCGTGGAGATGGCATGCTTATAGACAAGCTGTGAGTGCCCATCGCGGCGCAGAAGAACGCAGAAATTATCGAACCACGTCACGACGCCCTGCAGTTTCACACCGTTGATCAGGAAGATCGTCAGCGGTGTCTTCTGCTTGCGTACATGGTTGAGGAAAGTGTCTTGTAGATTCTGTGTGCGTTCAGCCATTCGTTTTTTTATCCTGTTTCCGCCGGATGCGGCCGGGCATCCGGTGTTTTTCAAGTGTTATCCGTAAATGGAGCCCTAAACACAAACGCTACCGCTCCTAACGGTCAGGCCCAATATTGCCGTCAATGCGACCTCGCACACGCTTGGTGCCCATATGCGAGGTTTCTTCAAATTGCCAAACCGAGCCGATCAGCTGATTTCATACTGCTAGGAAATCAGTAGCAGTATGGAACAGTTCGCGCAATCTCGTTGCAACCGAACCTGGATGGCCATTTCCGATAATTGCATCGTCAATTTTTACCACCGGCATGCAAATTGTCGAGGCCGCTGTAACGAAGGCTTCGCGCGCCTGTTTGGCTTCTTCCACAGAAAACGGCCTCTCCTCGAAGGCTATCCCTTCGCGGGCAACAAGATCAAGCACCACAGACCGGGTAATGCCTCTCAAAATGCCGCTTTCAGCCGGACGGGTTACAAGTGTTCCATCCTTGGTCACAATCCAGGCATTTGTCGACCCGCCTTCGGTGACATTGTTGTCCGTATCGAAATACCAGGCTTCTTTGCTTCCCTGCTCCTTGGCCGTCTGCTTTGCAAGCACATTGGGAAGAAGGGCAACCGTCTTGATATCCACGCGGGGCCAGCGGTTTTCGGGATATGTAATCACCGAAATCCCCTTTTCCGCAGTTGCATCGGCAACCTTTGGGTTGATGGCACGTGCCGTAATAACAATGGACGGCACAGTGTCCTCAGACGGGAAGTAGTGATCGCGCCTGGCAACGCCGCGGGTTACCTGAATGTAGACAATGCCGTCATGAACCCGGTTCCGCCGGACAACTTCTCGCAGCACGAACTCCATGGCGGAACGAGCCATCGGCCAGCCAATACGAAGTTCGCGAAGCGAGCGGTCCAACCGGTCGACATGGCGCGGCATATCGACAATCTGGTTGTGCCAAACCTCACATACTTCATAAACGCCATCGGCGAACTGATAACCACGGTCCTCAATATGCACAGCGGCCTCTTTGTGAGGCACATACTGACCGTTGACGTAAGCTATTCTGCTCATGGTTTCTCCTTGGAACGACGCGAGAAAACGTCCGTCTCAAAAACTCGCGGGGGCGCTGCCGGGCAGCGTAAAACTGTTGAATGCATGAAGCTTATTGAGCCGCAACGCAAGTCCAGTTTCTGCGCAAAGAGGTGGCTCTAGAAAAATTCCAGGCTGACCCGGAACATCTGCTCCACCTGGCGGACACGGGAAGCGACCGCGAAAATCACGATGCGGTCCTGAGCCATGATTTGCAGATTGCCGTCTGGCGTGAGCACTTTGCCATCACGGTATACCGCCCCAATCCGGATACCTGACGGGAGATCGATTTCCCGCAAGGGACGTCCAACCAGAGGCGACGTATCAAGCGCTTCGGCCTCAACGACTTCCGCCGCTCCGTTTTGCAACGAGTGGACCCCTCTAATACGGCCTCTGCGGACGTGCTGAAGGATCTTCGAAATGGTCACCGCCCGCGGGTTGATGAAGGCATCGATGCCCAGTGCATGGGCGAAGGCGGGATAACTCGGATTGTTAAGAAGAGACAGGTTGCGGCGGCACCCGAGTTTCTTTGCCATGACCGACGACAGGATATTCACTTCATCTTCGTTGGTCAGGGCAACCATGGTGTCGGCAGTGCCAACATCGGCCTCGTCCAGAATAACCTGGTCGAGCGCGCTGCCGTGCAGGATGACGGAGCGCTTCAATTCATCGGCAATGATAACCGCCCGTTCGCGAGACGTCTCGATCAGCTTGATTCGGGTGCTGCTTTGTCTGCGTTCCAGTTCGCGGGCCACATAGAGCCCAATATTCCCGCCGCCGGCGATGACCACCCGGCTTGCTTCGGGTTCTTCATGCCCGAAGATGCCAAGTGCCCGCCGGACCTGATCGCGCCGGGCCACCACATAAGCCAGATCGCCAACGAGGATAGAATCGGAACTTTTGGGGACGAAAAGCTTGTTGTTGCGAAACAGACCGACGACGACGGCCCCGAGATCAGGGAACAGTTCGGTGAGCTGACGCAACGGCGTGTCGACCACCGGGCAGTCCTCCTCACACATGATCCCGACGGTCACCACATGGTCGTCCGCGAACCGGACGGTTTCAACAGCACCTGGCAGGGCAAGGCGCCGGAGGACCATCTCGCCAACCTCGATTTCGGGCGAGATAATCACGTCGATTGGCATGTTTTCGCGTGAGAACAAATTCTGCCAACGGTCCTGAAGATAACTTTGCGCCCGGATACGCGCGACTTTTGTCGGAACGTTAAACAGGGAATGGGCGACTTGGCAGGCCACCATATTCACCTCGTCATAAAGCGTGACCGCGATGATCATGTCCGCTTCTTCAGCGCCCGCCTGCGCAAGTACGTCCGGGTGAGCTCCATGGCCAACAAAACCGCGCACATCAAGCTGATCACCAATGGCGTTGATCAGCTTTGGTGATGAATCGATCACCGATACGTCGTTTTGTTCTGCCGCAAGGCGCTCGGCAATGCCGTATCCGACCTGACCGGCTCCGCAGATGACGACTTTCATAACGCGTATCCTCTAACCCTGCTTTAGGTTGACGTCTCCATTAGCAGAGACGGGCGCTCAGGACAGCCCCAAGGTTTTGAGTTTTCGATGAAGTGCCGATCTCTCCATACCGACAAACTCGGCCGTTCTGGAGATATTTCCGTCGAACCGCTTGATCTGGGCCTGCAAATAATCGCGTTCGAAGATCTCCCGGGCCTCACGCAAAGGCACAGACATCAGATGCTCCCCCTCACCCGCCGTCGGCAGGCTTGGCAGCATCGCACCAACTTCCGCCGGCAAAAGATCCGCGGTGATCACGCTGTCCGGCTCACCCCTGGCAAGGATCAGCAAGCGCTCGACATTGTTGCGCAGCTGGCGGACGTTTCCAGGCCAGTCATGCGTCTGCAGAACAGCCATTGCATCATCCCCAATCGGCCGGCGCGGAATGCCTGAGGCAGACGAGATTTGTTCCATGAAATGGTTGACGAGAATAGGCACATCCTCCCGCCGTTCGGCAAGGCCTGGAACCCGCAAAGGAACAACCCCAAGACGGTGGTAAAGGTCCTGCCGGAAGCGCCCCTCCGCGATATCCTCTTCGAGGTTCTTGGCCGTCGAAGACAGGATCCGGATATCAACCTGCACCTTTGTTGAACCGCCAACACGCGTGAAGCTCTGTTCCACGAGGACGCGGAGGATCTTGCCCTGGGTCTCCCCTGGCATGTCGCCGACTTCATCCAGATAAAGCGTTCCGCCATGCGCTTCTTCAAACACCCCGACCTTGCGCAAGTTGCCATGTTCGTCCTCAATTCCGAACAGCTCTTCTTCCATGCGCTCCGGTGTGATCGTTGCCGCATTCAAAACCACAAACGGGTTCTTGGCGCGCGGCGACAGATCGTGGATCATCCGCGCAGACAGCTCCTTACCCGATCCCGATGGCCCGGTAATGAGGATCCGGCTGTTGGTGATGGCAATCTTCTGGATCGTCTGCCGCAGCTGATGGGCAGCGCTGGATTCGCCGATAATGCCGGTCGCCTCCCCGCTACGCTGCTTGAGGTCCTTGACCTCTCTTTTGAGGCTCGAGGCTTCCAGGGCCCGTTCGACAATATGAATCAACCGGTCTGTCTTGAACGGTTTTTCGATATAGTCGTAGGCGCCCCGTTTGATGGCGGAAACAGCTGTCTCGACATTCCCATGACCGGAAATAATCACAACCGGCAGATCCGGATCTGTTTGCTTGATGACATCCAGAACGCCAAGCCCATCGAGCCGGCTGCCCTGGAGCCAGATATCAAGGACAACCAGCGACGGCCTGCGGTCCTTGATCGCAGCTATCGCTGTGTCGCTATCGCGCGCGGTCCGGGTGCCATAACCCTCATCATCCAGAATTCCCGCAATCAGCTCACGGATATCGGTTTCGTCATCAACTACGAGAATATCATACGCCATTAGGGATCACTGTCTTTTCGTTCTTGTCGTCCTCGGCATCCATGTCCCCGGAGCTGACCGCAAGGGTCATGCGGACTAGGGTGCCACTCTCTCCCGGACCAAGTTCAGGGGCATCCAATAGCTCAATGGTTCCCCCGTGATCTTCCAGAATTTTCCGCACGATGGCCAAGCCAAGGCCGGTGCCTTTTTCGCGCGTCGTCATATAAGGTTCAAGCAGTCTTTGCCGGTTTTCTTCCGGCAGCCCAACACCATTATCGATCACATCGATGACGACCCGCCCGTCTTTGCTTGAGAGGGTGACGGCGATGCGTCCGTCAGTTCGCCCCTCGTCCTCTTCACCACCGGAAATGGCCTCCGCAGCGTTCTTGATCACGTTGGTGAGCGCCTGACCGATCAACCTGGCGTCGTAGGTGGCCACGACTGGATCTTCAGGAAGATTTGTCGAGATTTGTATATCCGGGTTTCCAACCGTTTGCATAAAGGCGGCTTCACGAACCGTATTGCGCATATCCCCGGCACTTTTTGACGGTTTTCGCATACGCGCAAAAGATGAGAATTCATCAACCATCTGGCCAATATCACCCACCTGCCGGATGATCGTGTCGATGCATTGATCGAAAACCGCGTGGTCTTCCTCGACCTGTTTTCCGTAACGGCGGCGTATACGTTCGGCGGACAGTTGAATGGGCGTCAGGGGATTCTTGATTTCATGGGCAATCCGCCGTGCGACATCCGCCCAAGCTGAATTGCGCTGCGCCGATACGAGGTCCGTGATGTCGTCAATGGTAACGACATAGCCGTGTTCACGGCGTGTCGACTGCTCGCTCGTCAGACGGATATTCAAGGTTCTCTGACGTCCGGCCAGTGTCACTTCCACCTGTGTTTCCTGAAAACGTTCACTGTCTTTTCGAACGGCCTGGGAAATGAATTCGCCAAGTTCGGGGATCACATCGGCGAGTGGTTTGCTCAAAAGCTCCATTTCGCCGGTCTGCAGCAACGTCTGGGCGGACCTGTTGACCATCATTATCGCGCCCTCGTCATCTATACCGATGACGCCGGTGGAAACTCCCGATAGAACCGCTTCGTTGAACTTGCGCCGCCTGTCGATCTGCTCATTGGCAGCGAGCAGCGCGTCGCGCTGGCCCAGCAGCTGTCCGGTCATCTTGTTGAAAGTCGACCCCAAATTGGCCAAATCACCCTCGGCCTTGTGGGTGACAACCTTGACCGCAAGATTTCCTTGCGACACTTCATCCGCAGCCGAAATCAGGGCGCGGATGGGAGAAACAAGTCTGTTTGCGAAACCGAAGCCGATCCAGATCGCGGACAGGAGCAGAATCAGCGCGACACCGAGATAGACCAGCGCGAAAGCGACCTGGACCCCGAACCTGCTGTTCTCCAGCTCCCGGTAATCAAGTGCCCCCTTCTCCGCAAGGCGTTGATATTCGACAACTTTCGGATCCATGGCACGGACCGCGTAAAGATAGAAATCGTTATAGGCGGACAATTTCATAATCCCGCCAACTAGGTTCGATTTCCCGGGGGCGATCAAGATAGGCTCACCCTGTTTGGCTTTTTGAAAACTGTCTTTTGGCGGCAATAGGACATTGACCCTAGGGTCCGTAATGACTCTGGTCACCACCGTACCGTCGGAGGTCATGATGAAAGCTGCCAGCAGACCACGCACGGAAGTCTGGGCATTGAAAAAGCCATCGAAGCGGGTCGGCTCGAAATCGTAAACGGTCTTGGCACGGTCGACGTCATTGGCCATGGCGATCAGATCGCCGCGCAAGACCCTGGCATGTTCCTGAAGATAGGCTTGGGCCACAGTCAGCGCATTGCCGATGATTTGCCGTGTCCGGTCCTCGAACCAGCGATCGAGGCCGCGGTCCAAGGTAAATGTCGCCAGAATGGCCATCAGGATCGCCGGGACAGCAGCAACAAAGCTGAACAGCGTCACAATCCGGACATGCAGCCGCGCAGCGGCCCGGCCACGGCGGCGAGCCTGCAAGAGCTTGGTGATTTCCCAGACAATCGCGGCGACCAGACAGCTGGCCAGCACACCGTTTACGGCCATGGCAATCAACACGACCTGCCGCGTTGGCGCAATCGAGGTCAGACCGATCAGGATGACAAAGGTAACGGCAATAGACAAAAGCGCGACCAGCATGATCGCCAGTCCCAGCCGTCGGCCTGTCTTCCCTGAGGAAACTCTCGCGTCCCCCGTTTCCTGAGAAAGTCCCAGACTCATATTCCCTCAAAATTGCCGCAAATTGGCCCGCCGAAGCTGGCTGCCCTGATAGACTGCGGCACAGTTACCACAGATTGTTGCTAAATTGCGACAATGGCAGGGGTGCGTAGACCTGTCTACAGACAAGGTGCGTGACACACCAGCTGCAGGGCATGGTCCACGGTCTTCCTGGATGCGAGGATCCAGCCTTTAGCGCGAAGACCGCATGACCTGTATATCCAGATCCCGGATTTTCTTGCGAAGGGTGTTGCGATTGACCCCCAACAACTCCGCGGCCTTGATCTGGTTGCCGCGAGTCGCGGCCAAAGCTGCGCTGATCAGCGGATACTCCACTTCCCTCAATATCCGGTGATAGAGCCCGGGAGGAGGCAGTGCATCGCCGTAGTTGTCGAAATAGCCACCC
>JBNKOQ010000174.1:0-7128 GCA_050294735.1 Roseibium sp.
ACCGCCTGTCCGGCAGCCGCAGCCCGATCACCGATGGTGCCTATGGCAAGCCTTGGGTCTACCGGGCCAAGGACCTGAAAGGCTGGTGGGAAAACGCGCATTATGAGCGGTTCGCCGGGGTTGAGGCGGGCAGCCCGACAGGCTGGGTGCCTCGGTCCAAGCCGCTCCGCTTTACCGAACTCGGTATTCCGGCGATCGACAAGGGAGCCAACCAGCCGAATGTTTTCGTCGACCCGAAGTCGTCGGAAAGCGCTCTGCCGTATTTTTCCGAAGGGGTCCGGGACGATCTGATCCAGCGGCGGGCGCTGGAGGCACAGCTTGCCGTTTTCGATGAGACTGATCCGGATTTCGACGGCAACGCCAATCCGCTGTCGCCGCTCTACGGCGGGCGGATGGTCGATGCGGCAAACACCCATCTGTGGACCTGGGACGCACGGCCCTATCCGGCCTTTCCATCCTATCTGGACGTCTGGTCGGACGGCGCGAACTGGCAGGTAGGTCACTGGCTAACCGGGCGGCTTGGCAGTCTGACCCTCAGCGGCTTCCTGCGCCAGTTTCTGGCGGATCACGGCATCTCCTCACAGGATGTTTCGGTGGCAAATCTGCCCGGTACTCTGGACGGGGTCGTCGTCGCGGGCCCGGTCTCGGCCCGCCAGGTGATTGAACCGCTGCTGACCGCCTTTGGCGGCACGGCCTCCGACCGGGGAACGCAAATCCGCCTGGAGGCGGCGCGCGCTCAGACGGACCTGACCCTAGTGCCCGGCGATCTGGCCGATCCGGATGAGGAAAACCCCGTCTTGATGCGGACGCGGGCGCAGGAGAGCGAGCTGGCATCGGAAGTCCGGATGGTGGCGGAGGATGCTGTCAGTGATTACCGCCGCCGCGTCGCCTCTTCCCGGCGGTTGGAAACCGCCAGCCGCCAGATCGAGACCATTGATCTCTCGGCAGTCGTGTCGCCGCAGGCGCTGCAACAGGTGGCGGACCGGCGGCTGGCCCGTATCTGGGCCGAGCGGGAGCGGGCGGAGTTCACACTGTCGCCGGAGCGGCTCGATGTGGAACCAGGCGATGTTCTGGCAATCGGTGAGGTGCCGGGAAAGAGCTTCTCGCCGCCGCTGAGGTTCCGCGTCGAGGCGATTGAGGACACGGACCGGCGCCGGGTCGAGGCGGTGCGTGTGGGCGGAACGACCGCGCCGGTGACGGCGGTTGCCGTTTCCGCGGCGAGACCGTTCAAAACCACCGAACCGGGGGTGCCGCATGGTTTCCTGCTGGATCTGCCGCCGCTGACAAGCGGCGATCCGGACGCGCCGCTCAGACTGGCGGCCTTCGCCGATCCCTGGCCCGGGGCGCTGACGCTCATGCAGTCCGCGGCGGGCAGCGGCTTTCAGCCCCTGCTGACGCTGGAAAAACCGGCAACGCTCGGGCGGCTCTTGAACGAATTGGCGCCAGGGCCATTGGGGGTCTGGGACAGGGCGCATGCGCTGGAGGTGGAGCTCTTCGGCGGTCTGCTGCAATCCCGCTCGGAACTGGCGGTGCTGGCCGGGGAGAATGCTCTGGCCGTGAGGACGTGCGGCGGCGGCTTCGAGGTGCTGCAGTTCGCCGATGCGGAGCTGACCGGGCCAAGGACCTACCGGCTGACGAAGCTGTTGCGCGGCCAGGCGGGAACCGAACCGGAGATGCTGGAAGGGGCCGATTCCGGGGCGGATGTCGTTCTTCTGGACGGCAATGGCGCTCCGCCGGTGCCGCTGCCGCCGGATCGGATCGGGCTGGAACAGCAGTACCGGCTGGTTCCAGCGGGCCTTGCGATTGACGATCCTGCCGTTTTGGCCGTGGCCCATACGGCCAGCGGGCGGGGCGCATTGCCGCTGGCGCCGGTGCATCTGAGCGCAAAACGGACAGAAGCGGGCATTGAGATCGGTTTCATTCGCCAGACCCGTAAGGGCGGCGACAGCTGGGAACAGGTGGAGGTGCCGCTCGGCGAAGCCTCCGAGGCCTATGCGGTCGATATTCTCGACGGTGGCGGCGCGGTTCTGCGGACATTGCCCAGCAGTGCCACAGCGGTTCTCTATCCAGCCGCCCAGGAGATTACCGACTTCGGCGGCGCGATTACAGAACTGCGGATCGCGGTCTGTCAGCTGTCGGCCACCGCAGGGCGCGGTTTTCAACGAAAGGCAACACTCCATGTCTGAGACCCTTCGCTTCTCCCTGCCGCTGCTGGCGGCGGCGCAGGCGCAAAAGCATGTCACCCACAATGAGGCGCTTTTGACCCTGGATGCCCTGTCGCATCTGCATCTCGTCTCGCGCGCGCTGACCGCGCCTCCGGCGGCAAGCGAGGGGGCTGCCTATCTTGTTGCCTCCGGAGCGGCGGATGGGTGGACCGGGCGGGACGGCGAGATTGCCCTGTGGCGCGATGGCAGCTGGCATTTTCACCCGCCGTTCGAGGGGCTGCTGGCTCTTGTGGCGGATGAGGAGATCTTCATTGCCTTCACCGCCTCCGGCTGGCGGCAGGCGGGGGAACTCGCCGGGCCGGACCGTCTGATGGCCCGATCAGTGCATGGCGCGGAAACCCGGCTGGCGGTTTTGGAGGAGGAGCTTTCCGCTTTGTCGGGGGCTTATGCCGAGACGGGCGTTCTCATTCCCAACCGGGCCATCGTCTTCGGTGTGTCCTGCCGGACTGTCACAGCCATCACCGGAGCAACGTCCTACGACTGCGGCTTGGCCGGGGAGCAATCCAAGTTTGGCGGGTCGCTGGGCATTTCCGAAGGGGCGACCAACGCCGGTGTCATCGGTCCGACCGCCTTTTATGCCGATACGGCCATCCGCATCACCGCCAATGGCGGCGGGTTCACAGGCGGAGCTGTGCGTGTCGCCGTGCACTGCCTGCTGCCGGTGGTGCCGCAGTCTTGAGCGGGCAGGGGAAGGAGACGGTCATGCGTGTCAGTGACAAGGGGCTGGCTTTCATCGCCGCGCACGAGGGATTTGTCGCGCGGGCCTATCTGGATGCGGCTGGCGTGCTGACCGTCGGTTATGGTTTCACCATGCGCTCCAGGCTGTTTGCCGGATGGTGGCGGGCGCGGCACGGGCGCGGGTTGAAGCCCGGCGATACCTTGAGCCGGGAAGAGGCCAACAGGCTGTTGCTGACCTTGTTGGATGAGGAATATGCCCCGCCGGTGGCGCGTCTCCTGAAGGGGCTCTCCCAGGCGGCGTTCGATGCCTGTGTGTCCGTGGTCTATAATCTCGGCCCCAGAGCTCTCGGCTGGAAATGGGCCCGGGCGCTGAAGACTGGGGACATTGATCTGGCCGCGCGGCTTTTGGCCAAAACAGGCACCACGGCAGGGGGGAGGCGGCTTGCCGGACTGGTCCGCCGGCGCCGGGATGAAGCCGGATTGCTGCTGTCTGGCAGCTATGGCCCGGCAGCCGGACGGGCCGGGACCGGTCTGCCCGATCCGGATCTGAAGGACACTCAGCAGGATCTCACCCGCCTTGGATACGACCCGGGTCCACCGGACGGGATCATCGGCCCGAGAACGCGCAAGGCTGTGCTGAGGTTTCAGCGGGACAACCCGCCACTGGCCATCGATGGAGTGGCCGGCCCGGCAACGCGCGCAACCTTGCGGCGTTTGCTGGAGCAGAAGACAGGCAGCAGAACGGCGGCAGCTGCGGGAATGGTGTCTGCCGTTGCGTCAAGAACTGCCGGGTTCGACTGGGCCGCAGCAATGTGGAGCGCCGTGGCCCTGGTGTGTGCGGTGCTGTTTGTCAGCCTGCTCTGGCGCCACCGGGGGCGGATTTCCGCTTCCTGTCCGGAGCTGAAACGGGCCGTTTGGGCCGGTTTGCCCGCTGCCCTGAGTTCGGGATCCCCGGACACTTGATTGCCCTTAAACGTCTCACCCGAGGAAGGAGCCTGTCATGCCGGGCTGGAAAACCCTGTTGTTCAACGGCGGCATTGGGGCTGCCGTGCTGGCGGGACAGTTGCTGTCCTATTTCGAGGCCGTTGACTGGTCTGTCTTGCTGCCGCCGGACATCGCCCCCTATGCGGTGCTGGGCATCGGGATCGCCAATATAGTGCTGCGCCACGTCACCGGCGGTCCGGCAGGCTGGCGGCAACCGAGGCCGTTCCGGTGATCGGCACAATCCTGACCTGGCTTTCCGGCTCCGTTCTGGACCGGTTGCTGGGACACATCGAGCGCCGTTTGGACAGCGCCAACGAAAAGCAACGGATTGGTGCGGAACTCGCTGCCGAAGAAATCCGCGCGGAAATCGCCGCCAGGTCTGAGGCGCGCAAGGTGCTGATCGCCGAAAACGGCCATTTTCTATCGGCCGGACGGCTCGGGCGCTTGGTCTTTGTGCTGCCGCTCGCCCTGTGGTGGGCGGCGGTCTGTCTCGACAGCGTGTTTCATCTGAACTGGAAGATCGCCGAAGTGCCGGTCCTGCGCGACTGGGGCGGTGCCATCGTGACAAGTCTTTTTCTGGTCGACGGGATCAAGTCCGTCAGCCGGGGGATGCGGGCAGGCAGACCTTGAAAATACAAGACTGGGTTTTTGATCTTTTCTGAATTATGATTTCATAAGTGAAATTGCGAAAATTATGTGTATTTATATTGTAATAAATAACAATGTGAATATGTATTTTATAGATTTTATGTATAAATACCGTAATTACTGTTCATTAATTCCTGATCTCTACATTGTTGTTCAATGATATGGACCTGTGTGGTGATTTGATGCTGAAGAAACTGCGTATATCCGCCAAGATTCCTCTGTTTGTGATCGGCGTTTCAGCCCTCGTTGGAGTGGGCGTCGGGGTTTCGAGTTATCTCACCTCCAGTCAGGCCATGCATGAGGCGACAAGAGAGCGCCTGCTTGCAAGCACTGAGAGTGGCAAACAGCTAATTCTGGACTATCTGCATGCGATCGAAGAAGAACTTGCTATCATCGCTGAACATCCTGGAACCGTTTCAGCCGTCAACGAGTTCGCATCTACCTGGCAATTCTGGGAACAGCTCGGCAAGGACCCCTCCGCCGAACTGAAACGCGCCTATATCTCGGAAAACCCGTTTCCGGTCGGTGAAAAGCAGAAACTGGACAAGGCGGAAACCGGCTCCGGCTACGATGCCGTTCACGCCAAATACCATCCCTGGTTCCTCAAGATGCAGGAGACTGCGGGATATTACGATGTCTTCCTCTTCGATACCAAGGGAAATCTGGTTTATTCGGTGTTCAAGGAGGCTGACTTCGCGACCAACTTCCAGCCAGGAGGCAAATGGGCTGAGACAGGGCTTGGCGACGTTTATCGCCGGGCTCTGGAGGGCGGCGGACAGAACGTGGCATTTGTGGACTTCGCACCCTATGCGCCAAGCGCCGGGGCTCCGGCCAGTTTCATGGCGCATGCCATCCATGATGCGAGCGGACAGACAGTGGGCGTCCTCGCCTTTCAGATGCCGATTGGCAAAATCAACGCATTGATGACGCACACGTCCGGTCTCGGGGAGACAGGTGAGCTTGCCCTGATCGGTGAGGATCGTCTCATGCGGAACGATTCGGCCTTTACCAGCGGCGTCGATGATATCCTGACGACAAAGCTGGATAGCCCGGTCATCGATGCGGGTTTCGAAAACGGCAAAGCATTCGGAAATGCAGAGTTGCACCGCGGTATGATGCTTGATGTGGAGGCCGTGAAACTCGACTATCAGGGTGTGCATTATGCCGTGGTTGCCATGCAGGACTTTGCCGAGGCTGAAGCACCGCTTATCCATGCCCGCAACCGCATGCTGCTGACCGGGGCGGGTCTTATAGCGCTTGCCTTTGTTATTGGCCTGTTCCTGGCCCGCTCGATCACCAGCCCGATCCGCAAGATCGTCGGTGTCATGAATGACCTGGCGGCAGGCAGGACCGATATGGTCGTCGAGGGAGCGGACCGGGCTGACGAAATCGGTGAAATGGCCGGTGCCGTGGAGATTTTCCGCGAAAATGCCGTCCAGCGACGCGTGCTGGAGGCACAGGCGCAGGAAGAACGGGATCGGGAGAGGCAACGCCAGTCCCATCTCGACAAGGTGATCGCGGCATTCAAGGCGACCATGGGCGAGCGCTTGTCAACGGTTTCGACCCAAATGGACATGATGAGGACCAGCTCGACCACATTGGACGAGCTTGCCGAAACCCTGTCGGTGCAGGCAAGTGATGCCAAGAACTCCTCGGCAAATGCGTCGGAGAATGTGGATTCCGTCGCCGCCGCAACTGAGGAAATGACGGCTTCGGTGCAGGAAATCGCGGCCCAGACCGACAGCACAACCCGTATTGTCACGGAGGCGGTGACAGCGGCGGAAGAAACGAACGCAAATGTCGCGAAGTTGTCGCAGGCCGCCCAGCACATCGGCAGCGTGGTCAATCTTATCCGCGACATTGCCGAGCAGACCAATCTCCTGGCCCTCAATGCGACCATAGAGGCCGCGCGAGCCGGGGAAGCCGGCCGTGGCTTTGCCGTGGTGGCGGCCGAAGTGAAGGAATTGGCGGAGCAGACCTCCAAGGCGACAGATGAGATTTCCGGTCAGATCTCCGGTATCCAGGGGTCGGTTGAAATCGCCGCTGGAGCCATCGAAAACATCACAGGCAAGATCGGCGAGATCCGCTCCCTGACAACGGTTGTTGCCGGTGCGATTGAAGAGCAGCAGGCTGTCAATCAGGAGATCGCCCAATCCGCCCGCAATGCCTCCGAGGGGACTGGTAATGCGGCCAGCAACATGGAACTGGTCGCAACCGCGGTTGCCCAAACGCGTGGCGAAGCGGGAACGGTGAATTCAGCAAGCCTCATGGTTTCCTCGGCCAGCGAGAGCCTGGCCTCGGATGTCGAGAAGTTCCTCGAGGATGTCACTCAGGACGTCGAAGACCGCAGACGTTCGCTGCGTGTGGTAACCGAGGAAAAAGTGCAGGTTCGTGCCGCCGATGGCAATATTGGCGGCGCGACAATGGTCGACCTTAGCGAGACTGGCGCGCAGCTGCGCGGTTTGACCGGGCTGGCGCAGGGAGAGATGGTTGTCATCACGCTTCCCTCGGGGCATGAAGTCGAGGCAAGGGTGGTGCGTGCCGGCGACGGCAGTGCGGGGGTCGAATTCACCGAGCCGCTTGCGGACCTCAA
>JBNKOQ010000175.1:0-7107 GCA_050294735.1 Roseibium sp.
TGGCACAAATGCGGGAGATCCAGGCTAAGGCATCCAGCAATGCGGCCGCTGCCAATACACAACGTGATCGTGCCGACAAGCTGGGCCGCCTTATTGCAGATGTTCGGGAGCAGTCCAGCACTCTTGCCCAAATGTACGCCGAGAAATCCAACTCGAAAAAGTCGGGGCCGATGGCAGCCATGCAGGGCGGCTTCGTCGACAAGAAGGCGAATGCCAAGGCGGCCAAACTGGTGAACAAGTTGGTTGACCTGACGGAAGAGGCGGCAACCCTGGAAGTTGTGGGTGTCAATGCGGCGATGATGGAGGGTCTTGCGAAAACGGCTGGTGAGGTCAAGACGGCTCTCCAAAAGGCAACCGGGGAACTGAACCCCTTTGCCCGCATGAAATACGACAAGGATGTCAGGCAGCAGGTCAAGACAATCGACGTGCGGGCGAAAATGGTTCGCGGCCTTGTCTACGGAGCCGTCGACGGCGCGCGCAAGACATCTGCTTCAAGCGCGTCAAAGCTGGCCGCTGTGGACAAGGTAGCTCTCAACGGAAGTGATTTTCTGCAAGCAGCCCTCGGTGCCCGCGCGGCGACGATGGAGCTGTTTGGCGGGCTTGGCACGGTCTCGCCCGAAAGCGTTGAGACAAGGATCGGGGCACTCACCGCAAATGCTGCTGTTCTGATGGAGGATGCGCGGCTATTTCCACAAATTGAAGAGGCGGTTACAGAAATTCAGAATGCTGTTGAAGGTTATGCCGGTGAATTTGCGGCAATGCTCGAGACCAAGAAGGTTTACGAACGGAACCAGCAATCGCTTGCGGAATTGTCCGAACAGGTCCGTCTGCAGATCACCGATATGGCTGCCAGTCAGTCCGAAGCGGCTTCAAGCAAGGCGCGTATAGCGCTGCTTCTCATTGGTTGCGCGGTGCTGGCTTCCCTGGCTGTTGGTGTCCTGATTGCCATCGCCCTGTCCTTCGTGATCACGCGGCCGACACGTCGCCTGACACATGTCATGGCGCGGCTTGCGGAGGGGCATACGGATGTGGAGATTCCCTCGACCGGCCAACGTGACGAGATTGGCGACATGAGCCGGACGGTTGAGGTCTTCCGTGACAATGCTGTCGAGCGGCGGCGTCTGGAAGAGGAGAGACAGGTAGAGCAGCAACGGCAAATGCAGCGTCAGACAGAGGTTGAAACTCTTATTTCCGGGTTCCAGAACGACATTCAGGGACTGCTGGGAGCTCTCGACGAGACAGCCCGTGACATGGACCGCACGGCCAGCGGTCTTGGCGATATCGCAGCCCGCAGTGCAGAGCAGGCGTCCGATACCGCGGCAGTTAGCGAAGACGCGAGCATGAGCGTTGAAAATGTTGCCGGCGCGGCAGAGGAGCTGTCTGCCTCTATCGGTGAGATTGGCAGCCAGGTGCAACGTACCACCGATATTGTGTCGTCCGCGACCGAGGCGGTGAAAAACACCAATGGCAAGGTGCATGCGCTGGCGCAGGCCGCGACCAAGATCGGTGAAGTCGTTTCTCTCATCCAGGCAATTGCCGAACAAACCAATCTTCTGGCACTCAACGCAACCATCGAGGCGGCTCGTGCCGGGGACGCGGGCAAGGGCTTTGCCGTGGTTGCCGCCGAGGTCAAGGAACTGGCAACCCAAACCTCCAAGGCAACCGAAGAAATCGGCATGCAGATCGCGACGATCCAGGGCTCGACCGAGGAGGCGGTGACCGCTATTGCCGGCATCTCCACAACGATGGAGGAGGTCAATGGCTACACCCAGGCAATTGCTTCCGCGGTGACCCAGCAGAGCGCCGCGACCAATGAAATTTCGGGCAATGTCCAGCGGGCTTCCGAAGGCACCCGGGCTGTTCAGACGAATATGCAAAATCTTGCCGGGACGGTGGAACACACCCACGAGGCGTCGGAAACGGTGATGACAGCGGCGGGAAATCTTGGAGCACGGGGAACGGCTATCAAGGGGGCAATCGAGACCTTCCTGGAGCGTGTTGCTGCCGCTTAAAAAGTTTTCCGGAATGAAAAAATCAGGGTTCGAGGCGCTTGCCTTGGATCCTGTTATTTTTGGCAATAACAAAATCTGACGCCGGCAGAGCGGGGACGCAGCCTGCCTGAATTATTTTGCTATTATGCGTTTCTCCCTCATGCTGATTGTATCCGTTTGTTTTGAATGGAGAAACGACCTCCGATTTATTTTTGGCCGTGCCGCTGGAGCAACCAGGCTCCATCCTTCACTCTTTTTTCATGCAGATGACCAAGTCTTTGGGAAAAGTGATGGTGGGAGAAATTAGGTGAACTGGTTGACGAAACCCCTCGGGAACGTCCGTTTCTCTGCAAAGGTTGGTGGTGGTTTTGCTGCCATGGTCATTCTGACAGCGGCAATTGGTGGACTGGGAACTTTTTCCATTCTGAAGCTTCGCAGTCAGTCGGGAACAAATGCTGGCGCGACGACCGTAATGGCCAGCCTGCAACAGGCGTCCGCGGATCGTGAGGCTTATCTCGACGCGCGTCAGCATGACTTGGCTGTAGTTGCTGAGGAACAGATTAACGGCTTGTCGGAAGAGTTGGAGCTGCTGGGGGGAAAACTGGATCCCGCCAGCGACGCCTATGCACGGGTCAGTGCCTCCAAAGCCTCGGTCCAGCAGCTGGCATCGGAATTCGCATTGGTCGTGTCTGCGGTCGAGGCTGATGCCGAAAAGTCGGCGGCCCTGTTGCGCTCTTCAGGACGCCTCGAGGCATTTGCAAGCCGTATCAGCGAGCAGATGACTGCGGTTCAGCGGGAGGCGGCAGCCGCCGCCAAGAAAGCCGCAAGCCTTGGCAAGCGCGCGGACAAACTCGCGCGCCTGATCGTGACAATTCAGGACAATGCCCGTGTGTTGAAAGACATGTTCGTTGAGATTGATGCCGCAAGTATGTCGATCGATACAGATGCTTCGCAAACCTCCGCTGCCTTGCTTGCGGAAGCCGTGAAGACGGCGGAAGGACTTCAGATAGCCGCAAAAAGGGCCTCGAAGCTCAAGGTTGACGGTTTGAAGCCTGAGCAGATGGCGGCTTTGGCCGAGACGGCGGGGAGCTTGTCCGAAACCCTGGCCGCTGCCAGCGCGGAAACAGTGCCTTCAAAGAGAATGGCCTTGCGCGTGGAAAGCGCGGCGGCGGTCGACAAGATCAGCAAGGAAGCCGGAGAGGTGCGGGAGATTGTCTATGCGGCTTCCGACGCTGCACGCAAAAGTGCAGGGACAAGCGGCTCCAAGCTGACCATTGTGGATCTGGTATCTGTCAATACAGACAAGTTCATGCGGGAGACCTTGAGCCTTCAGTCTGCCACCATGGAGCTGTTTGCGGGGCTGGGGTCGATCACCGCGGATGACATCATCACCCGCTTGGGCATTCTGCAGAATATGGCGAATACGCTGCTTGCGGATTCAGCGGCCTTCCCGGAAATCAAGGGGCCTGTCGAGGAGATACTGGGGGAAGTTGCCCAGTATGAAGCAGAGTTTTCCGCCATGGTGGAAGCCCGGCAGACTCTGGAAGAGACATCCCAGGTTCTGGCCCAATTGTCGGATCAGGTGCGGGTGCAGATCACCGGCATGGCCGCGGAACAGTCCCTGTCGACGTCGCGGCAGGCCGATACATCCTTGATGCTGATCGCCTTCGCTGTTTTGTCCAGTGTAGCCTTCGGCACGCTCATGGCGATTGCCTTGTCTCTCGTGATTACCCGGCCGACACGCAAGCTGACGGGGGTGATGGCCCAGCTGGCGGATGGCGATACCGATGTTGTCATTCCCTCTACAGACCAGAAAGACGAAATCGGCGACATGAGCCGCACGGTTCAAGTCTTCCGGGACAATGCGATCCAGCGCCGGCGTCTTGAGGAAGAAAGCCGGCAGGAAGACACCCGCCGGGCGGAGCGTCAGGCAGAGGTCGAGGCTCTCATTTCCGGCTTCCGGGTCAGTGTGCAGGATCTGCTCGGCTCTCTTGACGAGACTGCGCGGGAAATGGATGGAACCGCAAATGCGCTTGGGGATATTGCCGCCAGAAGTGCCGAGCAGGCCACCAATACCAGCCATGTCAGCGAGGAAGCCAGCATGAGCGTCGAGAACGTCGCTGGTGCTGCAGAGGAGCTGTCCGCCTCGATCGGTGAAATCGGATCGCAGGTCAGAAGGACAACGGATATTGTCTCTACGGCGACAGACGCCGTGCGGGATACGAATGGCAAAGTTACGTCTCTGGCTGAAGCCGCCGCCAAGATCGGCGAGGTGGTTACGCTGATCCAGGCTATTGCCGAACAGACAAACCTTTTGGCTCTCAATGCCACCATCGAAGCGGCTCGTGCCGGGGACGCCGGTAAGGGGTTTGCCGTGGTTGCCGCCGAAGTGAAGCAACTGGCAACCCAGACGTCCAAGGCGACGGAAGAAATCGGGGCGCAGATCGCGACAATTCAAAGTTCGACCGGTGAAGCCGTCGAGGCGATTACCTCGATCTCCGCCACAATGGACGAGGTTGATGGATATACTCAGGCGATTGCCTCTGCCGTGACGCAGCAGGGAGCTGCCACGACCGAAATTTCCGGCAACGTGCAACGGGCTTCCGAGGGGACACAGGCAGTGCAGAGCAATATGACTGCGCTAGCGGAAACCGTGGAGCAAACCCAGGCAGCTTCGGGGTCTGTTTTGACCGCGGCTGGCCAGTTGGGTCAACGCAGCACCGCGTTGAAGGGAGAGATCGAAAGCTTCCTGGAGCGTGTTGCCGCAGCTTAAGCCGAGAACGTGCCATCCTGAACTTGAAGAGCCCCTATTACGCTGTTTTAGGGGCTTTTTCAGGTTCACCGGTCCATTCGCTGGAAGGCGTGATCAGCTCTGATTGTTTTCCCGGAAATGTAGGCCGCGATGATGGCAGAGATGGGGTGTCATCGCGGCCTGAGTTAGAAACAGATGGGTTGTTATCGATGGGCCACCTGCACGGTGCTTTTTTATCACCACTGTTTCTGTTCAAGACTGCTCTTGTGTCGACCTTAGTTGGTCTTTAATACACAGAAAGTGTAACATAGGAGTGGCATAAAAAGAAGAGAAATTCTGATTGATTTCGATGTTTCGGCATAAATGATTGTTTTAAAAAGAAGAAAAACTTGAAAAAGCGCATATGAAAGAGGTATAAAAGATTAATCACGCCTTTGGTGTATTAAAATTACCTTGATGAGCTTATGGCCTATGCACCTGAAAAATTGATTTCCAAACGTTTCCTGCGCAACGGAAATGGTGACGTGGCTTCACCGAACGAACGCAGTATCTTGCGCGTGCTTTGGCAGAATCCCGGCGTTGCGCGGTCTTGCATCAATGCTCAGCTGGATTTGACTCAGCAGTCCATCCACCGGATCGTCGATCACATGGTGGAAAGAGGGATAGTGGTTCTTGGGGCGCCGGTATCCGGACTTAGCCGAGGCCAACCCAGCCCGACACTGCACCTCAACGGCAGCTACGCCTATTGCTGGGGCATGTCGATCAATCCTGACGTCATCCACATCTGCATAATGGATCTGGCCGGCAGTATTCTCGTGCAGGACGCGGTCGCTCTAACCGGGCAATCGATGGCCGAGGCGTTGAAGGAAGTTAGCGCCCTGATGGTTCAGTTACGCCTTCGCTGCAAGCTGGAGGAAGACCGCCTGTTGGGGATTGGCGTTGGAATGACGGGCTACAACATCGGCGGAACGCGCTTTAACGGGCCGCTGCCGCTGCACGAGTGGTCTCTGGTTGAGCTCGGTCCTTTGCTGACGGAGGAATTCCGGAAACCCGTCTGGATCCACATCGCAGGCCAGACAGCCGCGGTGGCTGAAGCCATGTTCGGCATTGGGCGGCACATCCGCCATTTCGCTTATCTGTACATCGGTTATGGATTTGGCGGAGGCTTGATCAGCGATGGGGAGTTGTTGCTTGGCGGCAATGGCAATGCCGGAGAATTCGCCTGTATCCTCGACCCGACTGAAATCGCCAAGCGCCCGGCGCTGAAGTATCTGATGAACAAGTTGCACGCGAATGGTATCGAGATTCCGACGGTCGAACACCTTCAAAAGACCTTCGATCCCGATTGGGCCGGCGTGGCGGAATGGCTGGACGAGGTCACACCTGTCTTTAATCGGCTGGTCAATGCGATTTGGGGGGTGTTCGGACCACAGGCCATTGTGCTTGGCGGGCATGTGCCTCAGGAACTGGGCAATATGCTGATTGAACGGATGGAACTCTACGAACTGCCCCGTTATGGTGTGGGGCATCCGCCGCCGAAGATGATTGTCAGCGATGTGGCAGGTGATGCCGCGGCTGTGGGCGCGGCTTCCGTTCCTTTCAAGAAATTGATGTTCTAGAGAGGGTGTGCCAGCCAGGCATGAGCGGGCTGGCGCAAGATCCTAAAACGCCACTTTATCCCCGCCCTTAAGCGACAGGATCTGGCGAGCCTCGTCCGGTGTGGCGATGCTGAGACCAAGACCCTCGATGATCTTGCGGACCATGGTCACTTGATCCGCACTGGATTCCGCCAGCTTGCCTTTGCCTGCCCACAAACTGTCCTCCAGGCCGACCCTGACATTGCCACCAAGAGCAGCTGCTTGTGCCGCGATGCGCAGCTGTGCCGAGCCTGCGCCCAGGACCGACCAGCGGTAATCCTGGCCGAACAGCCGGTCCGCCGTGCGTTTCATATGCTGGACGTCCTCCGGATGGGTTCCGATGCCACCGAGCAGGCCGAAGACGGATTGAACAAAGAACGGCGGTTTCACCAGGCCTCGCTCGGCAAAATGGGCAAGGTTATAGAGGTGGGAAATGTCGTAGCACTCGAATTCGAACCGGGTGCCGTTTTCGTAACAGGTCTGCAGGACATACTCGATGTCCTTGAAGGAATTCCGGAAAACGAGGTCGCGCGAGGCTTCCAGGAAGGGCTTTTCCCAGTCGAACTTGAACGTCTCGTATTTCTCGGCCATGTGATAGAGGCCGAAGTTCATGGACCCCATGTTCAGCGAGGCGACTTCCGGTTTGTAGGTTGCCGCGGGCCGTACCCGTTCCTCCACGGTCATGAACGGGCTGCCGCCGGTCGTCAGATTGAGTGCGGCGTTGGTT
>JBNKOQ010000176.1:0-7063 GCA_050294735.1 Roseibium sp.
ATGGTGCTTATCGTTCTGCTGATTGGTTTCACGGTCATGCAGCATGCCTTTGCCGGCGGCGCGATCGCACAGGGCATTATCAACGACGAAGAACGCCAGGCACTGGCGCTGACCGGGGCAGGCGACATCATCTGGGACTGGGACATCGACCGGGACCGCATCTACACCGGCAACGAGGTCGAGGACCTTCTCAACCTGAAGCGCGGTACGCTCGAAGGTCCGGCCCGCGACTGGCTGGACATTCTGCATCCCCAGGACCGGGACCGTTTCCGGGCAACGCTCGACGCGGTCATTGACCAGCGACGCGGCAAGGTCGTGCAGACCTTCCGGTTGCGGTCCGAGGACGGTCATTTCCGCTGGTTTCGCTTGCGCGCCCGGCCGATCATCGGCTCGGACGGCGAAGTCATCCGCTGCGTCGGCACGCTGCTGGATGTCACCGAGGAGCGCACGGCCGAAGAACGGCTCCTGCACGATGCGGTGCATGACAACCTCACCGGACTGCCCAACCGCGAACTCTTCGTCGACCGGCTGCGCACCAGCGTTGTGCGCTCCAAGGCGGAAGAGACCGCTAAGCCGACCGTGCTGGTGCTCAACCTCGACCGTTTCAAGCAGGTCAATGACAGCATCGGCCTGTCTGCAGGCGACAGCATTCTTCTGACCGTCGCACGCCGCCTGTCCCGCCTGATTGGGCCGCAGGATGCTTTGTCCCGGCTGAATGGTGACCAGTTTGGCCTTGTGCTGTTGTCGGAGCAGGAGCCGGACCGGGTCGTGACCCTCGCCGATTCCCTGCGCAAGGCGATCAGGGCACCGATTACCTTTGGCGACCGCGAAATCTTTCTCACCTGTGCTGTTGGCATTGCGCTCTACGAAGGCGAAAAGCAAAGCATGGAAGATCTGGTCACCAATGCCGAGATCGCGCTCAATCATGCCAAGCGCCTGGGCGGCGACAGGCAGGAAGTCTACCGGCCGATCCTCAGGCCGCTTGGCAAGAACATCGTCGATATGGAAAGCGACCTGAGGGAAGCGATCCGGAAGGAAACGCTGGGGGTCTATTTCCAGCCGATTGTGCGGTTGGAAGATCAGTCCATTGCCGGGTTCGAGGTTCTCGCCCGCTGGACACACCCCAAGAAGGGCAAGATTGCGCCTTCGGATTTCATTCCGATCGCCGAACAGTCCGGTCTGATCAACGAGCTAGGCACTTACATGCTGGAGAAAGGCGCGCACCAGCTCGCCTTTTGGCAACGCGAATTCAAGACCCAACGGCCACTGTTCGTCAGCATCAACATGTCGTCGCGCCAGCTTCTGAAGCATGACCTGATCAACGAAGTGAAGGCGATCCTGTCCCGGAACTCGCTCGCTCCGGGAACGCTCAAGCTCGAACTGACCGAATCCCTCGTAATGTCCAATCCGGAGTATTCCGCCAAGGTTCTGGAACGGTTGAGGGCTCTGGGCGCCGGCTTGTCGCTCGATGACTTCGGCACCGGTCATTCCTCGCTGTCGTACCTGCAGCGTTTCCCCTTCGACACGATCAAGATCGATCAGTCCTTCGTCAAGGCGAAGGGCCAAACGCGCCCGGTTCTGCTCAGATCCATTGTCGCGATGGGACACGATCTCGGCATGTCCGTGGTTGCCGAAGGGGCGGAGAACGAAGCGGATGCGCTCGACCTTTACCAGCTGGGCTGTGAGTATGCGCAGGGCTATTTCTTCGGCCAGGCCGTGGCCGCCGACGAAGCCACGAAAATTCTGCGCAGCATTCCTGAAGTGGAAGAAGAGCAGACGGAACCGGCCTGAACCGGTTCTGCTTCAAGGCACGACGATGGAGAGGTTTCCGGGGGCTGCCTCGATCTGGACAGGTGTTGTGCCATAGGGGTCACCGTCGATTTGCGCGGCGACCGGACGCGTGGCCAGGACGCGTGCCTTCTCAAAAGCCGTTACGGTCACACCGGTGGCCTTGTGCACCCGCCCCATCATGAGGGCGAGGCCGAAGCGCAGCGCCGAGACCGGATCGTCCTTTTTCAGAACGAGGACATGCAGTCCCCGCGTGGTCACTGATGCTTTCGGGCAGATGACAAAGGGGCCACCGTAGAACCGGCCATTAGTGGCAACGGCAAGTTTGCCTGTCAGCTGCTGCCCGTCGACATCGACCATCAGGTCGGAGCTTTTGCGGGTGAGCCCGATTTTCAGCGCCGTGTAAACATAGGCGAGCTTGCCAAATCTGCGCTTGAGCGCCAGCGGGATGCCATGAACCACCTCGGCGTCGAAGCCCGCCGAGGCCATCAGCACGAAAGGATGATTGTTGGCGAGACCATAGTGCAGCGGCTGGACCCGGTGATTGAGGATCGTCCGGGCAATGGCGGCGGGGCGCTTCGGAAGGCCCAGTTCATGGGCCAGGACATTGGCGGTTCCGCAGGGGATAATGGCCAGATCAGGAGCTGCCGAGTTGGTTTGAAATCCGCTCAGCGCTTCATTGACCGAGCCGTCGCCGCCGGCAATCACCAGCACATTGACCGCAAGGCGTGGATCGGCAGCGATTTCACTGATCTCTCCTGCGTGGGTGGTCAGCCTGAGTGTGACATGACAGCCGGCAGCGGTGAGATAGGACTGTATTTTCTCCAGCACTTTTGGCCGGTAGCCACCACTGGTCGGGTTGGCAACGATGAGAACGGTCTTGCCTCTCGCAGTTGGTGCGAGGTCGGAAAGCTGCGGCGCCTTCGACCAGAACAGTCTCACGCCCCGTTGCCTTCGCTGTCCGGATCGTATCCCGGTTTGAAGGGAGCCATGCCCTTGCGCGCCAGTTCATCAGCCCGCTCGTTGTCGGGATGACCGGCATGGCCCTTGACCCAATGCCAGATCACGTCATGACGCTGCCGGGCTTCATCGAGCGCTTGCCACAACTCGACGTTCTTCACCGGCTTGTTCGCGGCTGTCTTCCAGTTTTTCCGTTTCCACCCTGCAAGCCATTCCTTGATCCCGCTGCGGACATAGGTGCTGTCCGTATGAAGGTCGACGGCGCAGGGGCGCTTGAGCGCGTTGAGGGCTTCGATGGCGGCGGTCAGCTCCATCCGGTTGTTGGTGGTTTCGGCTTCACCGCCGCACAGTTCCCGCTCGTGCCCGCCAAAGCGCAGGATCGCGCCCCAGCCGCCGGGCCCGGGATTGCCGGAGCACGCCCCGTCCGTGTAAATCGTCACCCTGTCGTTTTCACTCATAAAGTCAGCCCGTAGGATTTGATGCTGTCGGCACTTTGATGGAAGCGGAGTTTCTTCAGGTATTCCAGCGGGTCCTTGGGTGTGACCAGGGCGCCTTCCGGCACGCTGAGCCAATCGTAGAGCCGGGTCAGCAGGAACCTCAAGGCAGAGCCGCGGGCCAGCAAGGGCAGGGCGGCATACTCCGCGTCACTCAATGGGCGGACCCGGTTGTATCCGTTCAGCAAGGCGCGGGCCTTGGTGACATTGAAAGAGCCGTCCGTCTCGAAGCACCAGGCATTGAGACAGATGGCAACGTCATAAGCAAATGCATCCGTGCAGGCGAAATAGAAGTCGATCAGGCCGGACAATTTGTCTGACAGGAAGAAGACGTTGTCCGGGAAGAGGTCGGCGTGAATAACGCCGCCGGGCAAGTCTTCCGGCCAGACAGTCTCCAGAAACGCCAGCTCTCGTTCGATTTCAGCGGCCAGGCCGGGAGATACCGTGTCTGAGCGGGCACCGCATTGCTCGAACAATGGGCGCCAGCCGGACACCGAGAGCGAATTGCGCCGGACCATCCCGAAGTCGGCCCCAGCGACGTGCAACGCGGCCATGCCGGCGCCAAGTTCTTCGCAATGCTCCGGTTTCGGGCGCTTGACCCACATGCCATCCAGGAAGGTAACAATCGCCGCGGGCCGGCCGGCCAATGTTCCGAGAAGTTGCCCGTCTTTGGCCGCGACGGGGGTCGGGCAGTTGAGGTTTTTCTGTGCCAGATGCTGCATCAGGTGCAGGAAGAAGGGCAGGTCATCCGGGTCGACACGCTTCTCGTACAGGGTGAGGATGAAATACCCGCTCCCGGTGTGAAGCAGGTAATTGCTGTTCTCGACCCCCTCGGCGATCCCTTTGCAGGACAGCAGCTGGCCAATGTCATATGAGGCAATAAATGCGCCGAGTTCATCGTCGGCGACGTCCGTGTAAACTGCCATGTGGTTTTACTCTGCGGCCGAAGGCGTCTGGATGGCCTCGCGCAATTCGCGGGGCAAGTTGAAGGCGATGGTTTCTTCTGCCGTGCGGACGATGTCGACCGAAACAGTGTAGCGTTCGGAGAAGGCGGAAATGATCTCTTCGACAAGGGTCTCGGGCGCTGAGGCCCCGGCCGTCAGTCCGAGGCTTGAAAGCCCTGTGAAGGCCGCCCAATCGATGTCCCTGGCCCGCTGGATCAGCATGGAGGTCGCGCATCCGGCCCGCTCTGCGACTTCGCGCAGGCGCTGGGAGTTTGACGAGTTCGGAGCCCCCACCACGATCATGGCATCCACCTTGGGAGCAACCGCCTTGACCGCTTCCTGCCGGTTGGTGGTCGCGTAGCAGATGTCTTCCTTGTGCGGAGCGACAATGTCCGGGAAACGCTGGCGCAGGACTGTCACGATGCCGTCAGTGTCATCGACAGAGAGGGTTGTCTGCGTGATGAAGGCAAGCTGCCGGTCTGTCTTCGGTGTGAAGCTGCGGGCATCTTCCTCTGTCTCGATCAGCGAGACCGTTCCTTCGGGGAGCTGGCCCATCGTCCCGATGACTTCCGGATGCCCGGCATGGCCGATCAGCAGGATTTCCCGCTCCCGCCGATGATGGATCTCGGCTTCCTTGTGCACCTTGGAGACCAGCGGGCAGGTCGCATCGAGAAAGAACATGTTGCGCGAACGGGCGTCTTCGGGCACCGACTTGGGCACGCCATGGGCGGAAAAGATCACCGGGCAGTTCCGGTCGGCGTCCGGGATTTCGTCCAGTTCCTCGACAAACACCGCACCCTTGGCCTTCAGGCTGTCGACGACGAACTTGTTGTGGACGATTTCGTGGCGGACATAGACCGGGCGGCCGTACTTCTCCAGCGCCAGTTCGACGATCTGAATGGCCCGGTCAACGCCGGCGCAAAAGCCGCGCGGGGCGCACAGGTGCACGGTCAGGTCGGGTTTGTCGCGTGTCGGGGCAGTCATCTTGGTCCTTTGGACTGTCTGATTACCGGCAATAAGGGGGTCTGACCCTGTCCTGTCAAGGTTCAACTGCCCCCAGCGGCGGTCATCGGGGCGTTATGACACTGTCAGTCTCGCCAAGTTTTATTCGACCTGCTATGAAGCTCGGCCAAAGCTTATTGAAAAACACGCGGGTGACATATGGTTAAGGGCGTTGAAACTTTGGTTGGGCGCGGTGCGAGAGCCGTCATAGCCGGATCGCTCTGTATCGGCTTGCTTGCCGGTTGCATGAGCAGTTCCAACGAACTGGCGTCCGGCGGAACAGGCGTTGCGTCCAAGACAAAGAGCTGGTTTGCCGATATCTCGACCAGCGGCAAGGGGCCGATTGAGGTCTCTCCGGATGCCTTCGCTGCTGATGTCTATTGTCCACGGATCCGGATGCAGACGGACACTTACCTGATCAGAAAGTTCGCCAAGCGGAAAGAAGAAAC
Source organism: Roseibium sp. (assembly GCA_050294735.1). Taxonomy (GTDB): domain Bacteria; phylum Pseudomonadota; class Alphaproteobacteria; order Rhizobiales; family Stappiaceae; genus Roseibium. The sequence goes on from JBNKOQ010000176.1 coordinate 5,638, forward strand.
GCCTGAAAATCTCCTCTATCAGGCAACGATTGACGAATGGGCACGCGATTGCGCCCGTGAAGGTACGGACAAGACCCGCATCAAGATCGGTCTGGCCGGTGACGTGACACCAGGTCCCGCCTGGCGGGGCGGTGAAGTGCTCCTGCCTGTGCGGGTGGCCATCATCCCGAACGAAGACGGCGCCAAGCCGCTTTACTCGGAAATCATCTCGGTGCCTGTCACGGTTGGAGAGAATCAGCCAAGTGAAGCCTGGACCCTGATCGAGAACAAATTCCTCGTTCAGCGTAATCAGGAAATGGAAATTGTCTTCGGGTTCGATGAAGGCAAGCGCCGCTAATAGGGCGGGATGATCTGTCTGGCTTGTTGACAAGACCGTGGCAGCATTGGAGTATTACCGCCGTCGGCTCGGTTCGTTGTCGAGCTGACGGGAAGTTTATCGACTTTCGATATCCCTAGCGGGAGAGGCCGGATGAAACAGTTCGGCGCCGAAGGAGCAACCGCCCCGGAAACTCTCAGGCAAAAGGACCGCTGGGACATCAACGCTCTGGAAAGCAGTTGCCCGAATCGCAGTGTTGCGGAAGGGAATGGCTCACCGAAGGAGTAACCGTATGGTGTTGAGGCACTGTACCGGGAAATCTCTCAGGTACTCGGACAGAGGGGGTGCGGATGAGCCTTAGACAGGCTCATGTTCGTGCAACCTTGAGTCTGAGGACCCTAAATGGCCAATCCGGACGCTGCTGGCGACCTTCAAAAAACACCTCTCCACGATCTCCATGTCGAGCTTGGCGCACGTATGGTGCCCTTCGCCGGCTACGATATGCCGGTGCAATATCCGACCGGTATCATGACCGAGCACACGTTCACCCGTGAAAGTGCTGGTCTGTTCGATGTCTCTCACATGGGGCAGGCGATCCTGCACGGCCCGGATCATGAGACGACCGCGCGCGCGCTTGAGGCGCTGACGCCGTCCAATTTCGTCGAACTCGGCCGTGGCCGGCAGCGCTATTCCGTACTGCTCAACAGCGAGGGCGGCATTGTCGACGACCTGATGGTGACCCGTCCGCTGGATGAAAGCCGGGACGGCGAGCTCCTGCTTGTGGTCAACGCGGCCCGTAAGGATGTCGACTATCCGTTGCTGCAAGCTGGTCTGCCGGAAAATGTCCGTCTGGAGATCATCACGGACAAGGCCTTGATTGCGGTGCAGGGGCCGAAGGCCGTCGAAGCGGTTGCCGCTCATGCGCCCGCCGCCGCGGATCTTGGCTTCATGTCCGGCGACTTCATGGAATTCGACGGCATCGCCTGCCACATTTCCCGGGCCGGCTACACGGGTGAGGACGGTGTGGAAATGTCTGTTCCCGCAGGGGCGGCGGAAGCCATTGCCCGCGCGCTCCTGGCAGATGACCGGATACAGCCGGTTGGTCTTGGT
>JBNKOQ010000177.1:0-7060 GCA_050294735.1 Roseibium sp.
GTTCCGGATCTATGATGGCGAGAAGCCTGGCAAGACCGTAGCCAAGAACGCGTCCGGCTTCAGCAAAAGCCTCCAGCGCATCACCGTCGCCACTTGAAGCCTTCTTGATGAGGGCCTTTAGACCGTCAACACCCGCCTTGATCCCTTTCGGGTCCATGTCGGCAGGCAGATGCGATGCCGCGCGGACAAGAGCATAGTCCGACAGATAAGCTTCAAGGCAGCCCCGCTTGCCGCACCGGCAAAGCGCGCCACCTGGAATATGATTGGAATGGCCAAATTCCGCCGCTGTTCCACTGGCGCCCGAAAACAGCTGATCATCGAGATAAAGACCCATTCCGACACCATAGTCGAGCATGACAACAGCGAAAGTGCCGCTGTATTTGGCCGGGTCGGACCAATGCAGGGCCTCGGTGATCATGTTGGTGTCGTTGGACAGGGTGCAGTTGGCACCCAGCGCTCTATGGAGCGGTTCGACAATCGGTATCTTCCGGCCCTTGAACGCCGGGCTCCAGACAACGATGCCGCTGCCGGTTTCCACAGCGCCCTGTGCGGCAACACCGATTTCACGAATTTGGGAATGTGGAAGACTTGCTTCCTGGGTAAAGGATTTGATGGCCTCGATCAGCAGAGTGGGGAAATTCTGGGCATCCGCCGTTTCGCTGTCAAAGCTGGCCCGTTTGGTGAGAAAGGTTTCGCCGGCGAAATTTGCCAGTGACATATCGATCGTATCGACGGATATGCGAATGCCGAGCACACAGGCCGCATCAGGATTCAAACGCAAGAGAGAACGTGGCCGGCCACGGGATTGTGGCGCCTTGGGTTCTTCACTCTCCAGCCCCTCGATCAGGTTCTGATCCAGAAGGTCCGAGGTGATGGCTGTTACGGTTGCCGGACTGAGCTTGGTGATGTGTCCGAGGTCAATCCGGGCCATTGGACCGCTTCGGCGTAAACTTTGAAGAATGATGCTTCTGTTTTGACGCCGTATCTGATCCCTATCTGCTTTTTTTCCCATCCTCTCCCGTGCTTCTCCAAAGGTGTTTCCCCAGGGCGTCCGGTTTTCCGGATTGTTTTGGCTTATTTTCTGCGAATTTTTGTCCGCAGATGACAGTTTTACAAAACCATGTTGACAGGAGCGGCTCTTTGGAGCAACTTTTTTTCGGACATCAAAAAAAATAATGATAAAGATGTCGACGCGGGGGTGCTGCATACCCCTTGATATAAAATTGAGGCGTGGCCGTTTTGATCGGCCCACGTCGCAGGAGGAAACACATATGCGTAAGATCGCTTCAGTCCTGGCTGGCGCCCTGATGTCCGCCACTGCCGTGAACATTGCCCATGCTGCGGATCTCGTCGTCGGCGTGAGCTGGTCGAACTTCCAGGAAGAACGCTGGAAGACTGATGAAGCCGCTATCAAGAGTGCGCTTGATGCCGCCGGTGCGAGCTATATTTCCGCTGATGCGCAGAGTTCTTCTGCAAAACAGCTTTCTGACGTCGAAGCCCTGATTGCTCAAGGTGCAAACGCTCTCATCATCCTGGCTCAGGACGCTCAGGCCATTGGCCCGGCTGTTCAGGCTGCTGCCGATGAAGGCATCCCGGTTGTCGGCTACGACCGTCTGATCGAAGACCCGCGCGCTTTCTACCTGACATTCGACAACGTTGAAGTCGGCCGCATGCAGGCTCGTGAAGTCCTGAAGGCTGCGCCGGAAGGCAACTATGTCATGATCAAGGGCTCCCCAACCGATCCGAACGCAGACTTCCTGCGTGGCGGTCAGCAGGAAGTCCTTCAGGCTGCCATTGATGGCGGCAAGATCAAGATCGTTGGCGAAGCCTACACCGATGGCTGGCTGCCGGCGAACGCACAGCGCAACATGGAACAGATCCTGACGGCTACCGACAACAAGGTCGACGCTGTTGTAGCATCTAACGACGGTACTGCCGGCGGTGTTGTCGCGGCTCTGACCGCTCAGGGCATGGATGGCATTCCGGTTTCCGGTCAGGATGGCGACCATGCCGCTCTGAACCGCGTTGCCAAAGGCACCCAGACCGTTTCCGTCTGGAAAGATGCCCGTGAACTCGGCAAGGCAGCTGGCACCATCGCCGCAGCTCTGGCCAATGGCACCGAGATGGCCGACATCGACGGCGCAGGCAGCTGGACGTCGCCGTCCGGCACCGAACTGACTGCCAAGTTCCTGGCTCCGATGCCGATCACCAAAGACAATCTGACAGCTGTCGTTGACGCTGGCTGGATCACCAAGGACGCTCTCTGTCAGGGCGTTTCCAACGGTCCGGCTCCCTGTAACTAATACACAGCACGCTAAGGACTGCCCCGGCTTTGCGCCGGGGCAGTTTTTATAGCTGGGCCTGAGACCCCGAAGCGGGGTATAACAGGGCGGCTGTCCGGGCGCTTGAACCGGACGAATGCGCGTGCGACTGGTCTCCAAGCAGGAGTTTTCCAATGTCCGATGACGCCCTGTCCGGGTCAAAAGCCCCGACGGCTCGTAACTTCTTTTCCGCCTTACAGCTGGACACACGTCTTTTGGGCATGATCGGTGCCTTCGTTGTGCTCTGTCTGGTCTTCAATGTGGTCACAGATGGCCGGTTTCTGACACCGCGCAACATTTTCAACCTGACGATTCAGACCGTTTCGGTCGCCATTATGGCAACCGGCATGGTGTTCATCATTGTCACGCGCCACATCGATTTGTCGGTAGGATCTCTCCTGGCCACAGTCGCTGCCGTCATGGCCGTGGCGCAAACCGATTTTCTGCCGCATGTGGTCGGCATCGAACTTGGCAATCCGCTGCTCTGGATCCTGTCCATCACCGCGGGGGTGATTGTCGGCGTTGCTATTGGCGCTTTCCAGGGCTGGATGGTTGGTTACCTCGGTATTCCGGCGTTTATCGTCACCCTCGGCGGCCTTCTTGTGTGGCGTAACGCAGCCTGGTTCATCACAGATGGGCAAACCATCGGTCCGCTTGACGAGACTTTCACCAAGATTGGTGGAATTGGCGGAACGCTGGGAGAGACGTGGTCCTGGATTATGGGTGGTCTCGCCGTTGCCGCAGCCTTTGCCATTCAGTATGCATCGCGCAAGCGGAAACAATCTCACGGCTTTCCGATCAAGCCGCTCTGGGCAGAGCTGACTATTTCCGGTCTTGTCGCAGCCTCTATCCTTGGTTTCGTAGCGACGCTCAATGCCTATGATATTCCCACGGCGCGCTTGAAGCGGATTTTCGCTGCCAACGGTGAAACCCTGCCCGATGGCCTGACCATGGGATATGGCATTCCCTATTCTGTACTTCTTCTGATTGCGGTCGCCGTGGTCATGACAGTGGTGGCGCAGCGGACCCGGCTTGGACGTTACATCTTCGCAACCGGGGGCAATCCGGACGCGGCGGAACTGTCAGGTATCAACACCAGATTTCTGACGGTCAAGGTTTTCGCTCTTATGGGTGGCCTGTGTGCCTTGGCTGGTGCTGTGGCTGCTGCGCGTCTGGGCTTTTCCACCAACGACATCGGCACGCTCGACGAACTGCGGGTGATCGCGGCCGCTGTGATCGGTGGAACGGCCCTGTCCGGTGGGGTCGGGACGATCTACGGTGCCATTCTCGGAGCCCTGATCATGCAGTCCTTGCAATCGGGTATGGCCATGGTTGGCGTTGATGCGCCGCTGCAGAACATCGTTGTCGGTATCGTTCTCGTCTTTGCCGTCTTTGTCGACATCCTCTACCGCAAGCGCACGGGAGACTGATCCTATGGCAACTCCCCTGGTCGAAATGAATGACATCTGCATCTCCTTCGGTGGGGTGCACGCTGTCGACCACGTCTCAGTTGACCTCTATCCCGGCGAGGTCGTTGGCCTGCTCGGCCACAACGGCGCCGGAAAATCCACGCTGATCAAGATCCTCTCCGGCGCTTACAAGGCCGACAGCGGAGATATCCTGATCGATGGCAAAAAGGTGGCGATCCACAGCCCGCGCGACGCGCGCGCGCAGAACATTGAAACCATCTACCAGACACTGGCTCTGGCAGATAATCTGGATGCTGCGTCCAACCTCTTCCTGGGCCGCGAGCTGACTTCGCCGCTGGGCTTCGTCGACGATGACGCCATGGAAGCGGAAACCCGCAAAATCATGGGGAAGCTGAACCCGAACTTCAAAAAGTTCCACGCACCGGTCAAAGCTCTCTCCGGCGGTCAACGCCAGTCGGTTGCCATTGCCCGTGCGGTCTACTTCAATGCACGTATCCTGATCATGGATGAGCCGACAGCGGCTTTGGGTGTCCATGAAACGCAGATGGTGGCCGAACTCATCCAGGAGCTGAAAAAGCAGGGCATTGGTATCTTCTTGATCAGCCATGACATTCATGACGTTTTCCAGCTCTGCGACCGGCTCGCGGTGATGAAGAACGGTCAGCTTGTCGGCTCTGCGAAGACCCAGGATGTGACCGATGACGAAGTGCTTGGCATGATCATCCTCGGAAAGTGCCCTCCCGGTGCGACACCGGGGCCAGGTGCGCTGGTCGACGATACGATTATCGGCTGAGGCCATAAATACCGGTCGTCCGGGTTGCCGGGCGGCCATTTTTCCTACGGCTTGACTCAAAACCGCAGGGAGCAGAAAACGGCAGATGCCGATGGGAACACCTTCGGCTTTTTTTCTTGATCAGTTTGAGGGGCGTACCTCATGTTTATCGGTCTCGACGTTGGAACAAGTTCCGTAAAGGCCATTTTGCTGGATGGGGATCAGAAGCTGATCTCATCGGCAACGGCGGATTTGACGGTTCAAAGACCCTTCCCCTCCTGGTCCGAACAGGACCCGGATAGCTGGTGGACAGCTTGCCAGGAAGCCATGGACCAGCTGGCTCGGGCCGCGCCGAAGGAAATGGCCGCGGTGCAAGGCATTGGACTGTCCGGTCATATGCACGGTGCGACCTTGCTTGGCGCCGATGACAAACCCTTGCGCCCATGCATTCTCTGGAATGATGGCAGGTCCGCCAAGCAATGTGCCGAATTGGAGGCCGCCGAACCGAAATTCCTGTCGCTTGGCGGCAATCGGGTGATGCCGGGCTTCACGGCCCCCAAGCTGCAATGGGTGCGTGAAAACGAGCCCGAGATTTTTGAAAAAACCGCAAAAGTTTTGCTGCCAAAGGACTATGTCCGTTTGAAATTGACCGGAGAACATGTTGGCGACATGTCCGACAGCGCTGGCACACTCTGGCTGGATGTGGCGAAACGGGACTGGTCGGACGAACTGCTCGCCGCGACAGGCCTGACCCGCGATCACATGCCCCGCCTTGTTGAAGGAGCCGAGAGCTCAGGGCAACTCCGTGCGGAGCTCTGTCAGAGATGGGGCATGGCCGGGGCACCGGTCGTCGCGGGAGGCGGTGGAGACAACGCCGCGTCTGCTTGTGGAGTTGGAGCAACCAGGCCAGGGTCGGCGTTCGTCTCGCTTGGAACGTCTGGTGTCCTGTTTGTCACCAATGACCGGTTCTCGCCGAATGTCGAGAGCGCGGTGCACGCTTTCTGCCATGCTGTTCCGGACACCTGGCATCAGATGGGGGTCATCCTGTCGGCAACCGATAGCCTCAACTGGCTGGCCGGGACACTTGGTGCGGAGCCGTCTGAACTGACCAACGCTATCGGATCTGTCTCCGGTTCGTCTGACGTGCTGTTCTTGCCGTATCTCGGCGGCGAGCGGACACCACACAATGATGTGGCTATTCGCGCGGGTTTCTACGGGATCTCTCACGATACGGATAACAAAGCCCTGACTCACGCCGTTCTCGACGGTGTCGCCTTTGCCTTGAAGGATTGCATGGAGGCCCTTGCGGTCGCGGGCACAAGGGTGGAGCGCGTTACGGCTGTTGGCGGTGGCTCGCGTTCAAAGGCCTGGCTGGAGATCATCGCAAGCCTGCTGAACGTCGTTGTCGATGTGCCTGCCGATGGTGATTTTGGCGCTTCGCTGGGGGCTGCAAGACTCGGACAGGCCGCGGCGGCGGGGTCTGTCAGCGGTATTTTCAATCCGCCTCCAATGAGCGCCAGCATTGAGCCCCGTTCAGATCTAACGAATGCCTATGCGGATGCCTATGCCCGCTGGCGGAAACTTTATCCGGCCCTGAAAGAGGCCGGTTTTTAAGGAGAAAACCCCATGAGCACCGGATTTTTCGGCAATATTGCCAAGATTAAATACGAAGGGCCGGATAGCACAAATCCGCTCGCATTCCGTTTTTACAACCCGGACGAAATCGTCATGGGCAAGCGGATGGAAGACCATCTGCGGTTCGCAGCCGCCTATTGGCACTCGTTCGCGTGGGAAGGCGGAGATCCCTTTGGGGGCCGCACTTTTGACCGTCCCTGGTTCGATGGCGAGATGGACAAGGCGAAACTGAAGGCGGATGTTGCCTTCGAAATGTTCCAGCTGCTGGGCGTGCCCTACTATTGTTTTCATGATGCCGACGTACGCCCCGAAGGCTCAACATTCGCCGAGAACACCAGCAATCTGAATGAGATCGTCGACTACTTCGCGCAGAAGCAGGAAGCGACTGGTGTGAAGCTCCTTTGGGGCACAGCCAACCTCTTTTCCAACCGCCGCTTCATGTCGGGCGCGTCGACAAACCCGGATCCGGACGTCTTTGCCTACTCCGCCGCGACCATCAAGACCTGTATGGATGCGACGATGAAACTCGGCGGCGAGAACTATGTGCTGTGGGGCGGCCGCGAAGGCTATGAGACGCTGCTCAATACGGATCTTAGCCGTGAATTCGACCAGATGGCGCGCATGCTGCATATGGTCGTCGACTACAAGCACAAGATCGGCTTCAAGGGTGCGATCCTGGTGGAACCGAAGCCTCAGGAACCGACCAAGCACCAGTACGACTACGATGTTGCAACGGTCTATGGCTTCCTGAAAAGATATGGACTCGAAAACGAAGTGAAGTTGAACATCGAGCAGGGACACGCAATCCTTGCCGGTCATACCTTCGAACACGAGTTGGCCCTGGCCGGCGCGCTCGGCGTTTTTGGGTCCATCGACATGAACCGGAACGACTATCAGTCCGG
>JBNKOQ010000178.1:0-7033 GCA_050294735.1 Roseibium sp.
CAGCAGCTTGCTTTGCAGCATCAGGTCCATTTCGCCGATTTCATCAAGGAAGAGCGTGCCGCCATCGGCTTGTTCTGCCGCGCCTGCGCGGTTTTCCGTTGCGCCGGTAAATGCCCCGCGCATGTGCCCGAAGATCTCGCTTTCAATCAGGTCGCGCGGGATTGCCGCGCAGTTGATTGTGACTATGCGCTCGTGCTTGCGGTCCGACATGTTGTGGATCGCGCAGGCGCAGAGCTCTTTGCCTGTTCCTGACTCTCCGGTGATGAACACCGGAGCCTGCGACGGAGCCATCCGGGAAATCTGATCGTAGACCGCGCGCATCGGCTTGGACTTGCCAATCAGCTGGTTCAGTGCCGGTGAGCGCGGCTGTTCTGTGTCTTCGGAAACGAAGTCCGTCGTTCCAGTCTCGACAATGATCGGATTTTCGTCCGGAATGGTAAGGTTCGGTTTTCGCTGATTAAGCTGAAAGCTGATCTTGGAGGCGAGGGCATCCAGAGAAAACGGTTTGGTCAGGAAATCGTGAGCCCCGGCGCGCATGGCATTGACCACACGGGAAACCGAGCCTTGAGCGGAAACTGCCATGATAACGGTGGAGGGGCAGCGGACCGCGAAAGGTTCCAGAGCCTGTTCGCCTCCGATTGTCTCGAGGTCCAGCACAAGAACGTCTGTATTGTCCCGTCCCAGATCTTGCAGGCATCGCTCTGCCGTACTGTAAAGAGCCGGTTCCGCGCATTCGAAGGAAAGTTTCGCGCTGACAGCTGCCGAACGCACGGCTTCTGCTGGCGAAGCATCAAGAACACGTACCATGACAGGCCTGATCTGGCCCTGTTTACTCCCCATTGCTGGGCGTCCCCCGTCGCTAAAGTCTGGGTTGATTCGGGCCGAAGTTCGCGTCGGCCTGTCATTGGATAATTCTACGAACAGGGTAAACAAACCGTTGTCACGGCTATTAAAATGCAATCCTTCTGGCCGCAGCAGGTGATGGCGTCATTGCGGATGGCACGAAAAATCGTGAAGAACGTTGCGGAAGAAGGTTTCTGATCGGGCCGGATCCGGCGGATGCCACGATTAGCAAATGATTAAGGCTGGGGAGAACTCTGCTGCAGGGGGAAAACCTCATTTCCCGATATAATCCTTACGTCAAGGAGAGTAAGTGAGGGATTGAAACGGGAAAGCTGCCCGCCGGATAAGTGCAGGTTTCTCTTGTCAGTTTTGACTGTATCCAAGTGAGGTTGGCCGATTTTGAGTAACTTCCCGCTGCATAACAGGGGACAACCCTCCAAATCCACCGTCTGTTTGGGCATTGGATTCGGAGACGGTCAAATCTTAATGCATGATTAACGTCAAATTTGTGATTCGAGTTGAGAGCCTTTGGTGATCATGGGGCGCACCGCGACCATCTTCATAGCGATCTGCATGGGCATTATTGCAATGTCGGTGGCTGCTGTTCTGATTTTTCAGTTCGGCCGGCCATTCGGCGAGGCTGTGTCCCTGTCACTTGCGCTAATGTGCACGATGATCCTGTTTCATCTGCTGGTCAGCCGTGCGCGGGACCGTGGAGCAGTGAGCGAAGCGGTGGACCGGTTGGAAGACCGGATGGCTGACCTCGACGAGGACGTCGGAAATCTTGAAGGCCGCCTGACTGGCGTTGAACACACAATCCCGCGGCGGACGCGCGAGGAAATCGATCCCCTGTTCGCCGAGGTGGAAGTTCTCGGCACCCTCGTGAAACAGATAGCCGAAGCCATGTCCGACATGGAAACGCGGGTCGAGGATCAGCAGGCGCTTGCAGCTTCGCCAAAGCGTCCGGAATTGCAGCACTATCCGGGTGAGGCAGGCTATCATAATCAGCCACAGGCCGATCCATACCGGCAGCAACCCGCGGCGCCCCATGGTCATTCTGGCCATGCGGGTGGATATCAGCCCGCGCCCCAGCAAAGCTATGTTCAGCCTCCGCCACAATCCTTCGAGGTGCGGCCGGAACCCCGTGAAGCCACCTACTCATCGCAGCCAAGGCAACAGGAAGAGCGTCCTTACCGGCAGGAGATGGAGGCTTCGGGCGCGTTTGAGCGGAGTGAGCAGACGCCCCGGGCTGAGACCGTGCGGCCGACCCCGCCTGCCCGGGCCGAAGATGTTTCCGACCCGGGCATGCGGGAGCTCATCCTGTCGGCCCTGAACGCGAACCGGGTCGAGCTGCATCTCCAGCCGATTGTCACACTGCCACAACGGCAGGTGAAATATTATGAGGCTTTCACACGCCTGAGAGATTCCCGCGGAGAGCTGGTCGAAGCCGCGACATTCCTGCCAGAAGCGGTTCGCTCCGGATTGATCGCGCGTATCGACAATCTGTTGCTGTTTCGCTCCGTGCAGGTCATTCGCCGCCTGACCTCGCGCAACCGCAATGCCGCCCTCTTCTGTAATATCTCTTCCCTTTCTCTGGTGGATGAGACGTTCTTCCCCGGTTTTCTGGAATTCGTGAACGCCAACCGAACATTCGCTGATGTGCTGATTTTCGAGTTTAGTCAGGATGACGTTGCCGAGATGGGCGTGATGGAGATGGAGAGCCTCAGTGCTCTGTCAGAAATTGGCTTCAGCTTCTCTGTCGACCGGATCACCGACATGAAAATGGACTTCAAGTCCCTTGCGCAAAAAGGCTTCAAGTTCGCCAAGCTGCATGCCGATTACCTGATCGGTCGCCGTACGGCCGATCACGGGCATATCCATCCGTCTGATTTTGGCGATCTGCTCCATCGCTACGGCATCGAGTTGATCACCGACCACGTGGAAACAGAGTCCCAGGTTCTGGAACTGCTCGATTACGAAGTGCGGATGGCGCAGGGCAATTTGTTCTCCCCCCCGCGCCCGGTGCGGGCAGAAGTTCTTCAGGGGACGCCGGCGCCCGCAGCGCGCAAGCGCGCTTCGGGTTAACGCCGGGTTCTGTTCCAGCCGGTTTCAAAATATGGTCAGTTTGAAGCCGGGCCGACGCTGGAGATTGTCGGCGTTTTACCGGCAATCAGCCGCTTGGCAACCCGGCGGACGTCTTCCAGTGTGACGGCTTTGATCTCGGCGTTCCGCCGGTCAAAGTAGTCGATGCCAAGGCCTGCATTTTGAAGCGCAACCAGCTGTCTTGCGATTTTGCCCGATGCGTCGAAACGCAAGGGGTATGATCCGGTGAGATACCGCTTGGCGCTCTCCAGCTCTTCCTGGGTGGGACCATCGGTTGCCATGCGGTTCAACTGCTCAAGAATGACCGAAAGTGTTTCTTCCGAACGATCGGCCCTCGTTGCCGCCGACCCCAGCAGAAGTCCGCCAGCTTCATAGGGCGACAGAGAGGTTCCGGTGCTGTAACTCAATCCGCGTTTCTCCCGGACTTCCTCATAGAGCCAGGACGTGAAGCTGCCGCCGCCAAGGATGTGGTTCATGACGAATGCCGCCTGATAGTCCGGGTCGTCTCTGGTCAAGCCGGGCAGGCCGAAAACTATCTTGGTTTGCGGAACGGGCATGGTTGCCTCGACACGCTCACCTGTCCGCAGCTGTATCGCCGGGACGGGTTTGAGGTCGCCGGTTTTGGGAAGCGGGCCGAAAACCTTGTCCAGAAGCGGGGCGAGGGTTTCTGCGTCAATGGCGCCAACAACACCGATTTTCAGCGTATCACGGGCAAAAATTCGTTTTTTGTGAGCGAACAGATCATCGGATGTCAACGCACCGATGCTTTCTTCGGTGCCACTCGTCGCTCGGGCATAGGGATGATCGCCGAGCATCGCCGTCAGCAGGTTTCTGGAGGCAATACTATCCGGATCTCGTTCCTGTCTCCGGATGCCCACGGAAATCTGGCTCTTCATCCGGTCCACGGCCACACTGTCGAAACGAGGTTCGTTGACGGCAAGGCGAAGAAGGTTGAAGGCTTCGTCCCGCGTCGGCGTCAAGCTTCGCATGCTGCCGTAGAAGAAATCCTTGCCCGCATTGAAACCGATGCTGACAGAAAGGTCCTCCATGCGGGCCTGATAAGCTTCAGATGGCATGTCACCCGCGCCTTCATCCAGCGTAGAGGCCAGAAGGCGTGTCAGACCTGCCTGCTGGTCCGGGTCCTGAGCCGCGCCGCCCTTGAATGAAAAGTTGACGGCAATGACCGGAACCGTTTCATCCTGAACCAGCCAGGCTTCGATACCCAGCGGGCTGACAACACGTTGAATTTCGACGGCATATGCCTCCGGAACAAGAAACCCAGCCGTGCCGAGAGCCGTTACGCCGGCCGCAACGGCCCGTCGCAATTGTTTTTTTGTAAAATGCAGCATTATCACGACTTTTCTTCTGGTTCGCTGAGGGCAGGAGCTTCTGGCGCGCTTCGCAATTCTCCGATCACGGGAGGTCCGGAAAGGTAGTTGCGCGCTACCGCCTGAACATCGGCCAGAGTGACTGCCGACAGCTGACCTGGCCAGTTCTGGACATCTTCGACGGATTGCCCGGTCGTCAGCGCGCTGCCGAATATGCGGGCGAGGCTCTGCTGACTGTCCTGGGCATAAATTGCGCTCGCGATCATGCTGCGCTTCGCCCGCTCAAGTTCATCTTCCGTAATACCGTTTTCGATGACTTTTTTCAGCTCTTGCCGGATCACGGCTTCGACTTCGTCCAGCGTGTGGCCATCGCGGGGGCTGCCATAGAACCCGAAACGGCCGTCATCAAGGGCGCTGCCCTGATAATAGCTGCCGGCTCCGATTGCGATTTTCTGATCGAGGACTGCTTCCTTGTGCAAACGGCTGGTTGCTCCGCCGCCCAGGACATAGGCCAGGACATCAAGCGCCTCGGCCTCGACAGCTTTTCCCGTTGTCTGGCTGGGAACAATCCAGGTGAGGGACACGCTTTCCTGACGGACACGGGGATCTGAAACCGCAATGCGCCGTTCTCCGGAAAGCGGCGGTTCCGCTGGACGCTGGCGAAGGCCGGGTTCGGCCCGGCGGGCGACTTTGCCATAGGTGTCCTTGGCCAGCTTCCGCACCTCGTCTGCCGTAACGTCTCCGGCGACAACAAGGACGGCGTTATTGGGTGTGTAGAAACGGTCGTAAAAAGCAATCGCCGCATCGCGGTTCAGCGCATTGATTTCACTTTCCCAGCCGATAACCGGTGAGCCATAGGGGTGGTTGACGAAGGTAATCGCATTAAGGGCTTCGCGCAGACGGGAACCCGGATCGTTTTCGACCCGCATGCGCCGTTCCTCGAGAACCACATCACGCTCCGGAGCGACGACCTCGTCGGTCAAAACGAGATTTTCCATCCGGTCAGCCTCCATCTGCATCATCAAAGGAAGGTGCTCCTTGGCGACGCGCTGGAAGTAGGCCGTATAGTCGGTGGTGGTGAAGGCGTTTTCCTGCCCGCCATTTTCGGCAACGAGAGTGGAGAACTCCCCATCCGGGTGTTTCTTTGTTCCTTTGAACATCAGGTGTTCAAGGAAATGGGCCACGCCGGATTGCCCTTCCGGTTCGTCCGCGGACCCGGCCTTGTACCAGATCATATGTGTCACCACCGGGGCTCTGTGATCGGGAATCACGACCACTTCCAGACCGTTCTCAAGCGTGAAGTGGTTGAGATTGGGAGCAATTCGAAGATCGTCGGCAGCAGTGGCGGGTGCCTTGTTTACAGTTTCGGCAAGCGTGCTGGCAGGAAGCGCGCCGAGCAGCGCTGCGGCCAGAACCAGCGGTCGGGATATGGTCCGGCAGGATTGCCTGAGGTCTGAGTGCACATTGATCTCCGCGCGTGTGTTTGTTTTTTCCCGCACCGGTCATGGCGGCAGGCATTGGATGATCCTGACCGAGGATATAGGTCAGGATCACCGGAAGTCTCCTTAAAGATCGGTCATAATGTCTTGATCGCCATGCCTGCTGGCATGCAGATAACAAAAAACCGCCTCATGACAGGCATGAGGCGGTTTTGAAATGAGCTGTCTTGAAAGCCTAGTTGTTGCCTCTGCGGCAATCGCCGCCGCTCTCTTCCAGGCACCGCATATCAAGTGGTTTTCCGTCAAACTCGTCGTGTTTCGGGGTCTTTGCCTCGTTCTTTACAATATCCGGCATCGGCGCATCGGCGGATGGAACCGAATAGGCCGCTGGCGGATCGGTCAGATACCGGCGCTTGGGCAGGCTATCCCGTGTGAGCGCGTTGGCCTTCTGTGTCAGGTCGTTCGCCGAGCTGTTCTGAGCGTTCATTTCAACGCTTGTCATTCGCTCGCCGGCAATCAGGTCTTCAGATCTCTTCTCCGCTGCGATGTCCCGTGTGCGGTTGCTGCGAATATTGATGCCGCGCATCTGCTCTGGCGAGAGAACGCCGGGGTGTCTTCCATCGGCATCGGCATAGATTGCCTTGACTTCCTCAAGATCTTTGTTGCTCGCATTCTTCGGCCAAGCTTCCGACTGGCTGCCGGCAACTTGGGTTTCAGGCTCAGGCAGGTTGTCCATCTCAGCCGGCATGGCGAGCGGCGCCCGCGGCTTATACTCAATCGGCTTGGCCTTTGGGTCGACAGCGCCGAGGCCCGACATCAGGCCTGCAACAAGAGCAGTATCGGGCGCTTGCGTGGTTCCATCGGCTGCCTGACATGCAGCCAAAGCAAACCCAGCCACGAGCAAGAGCGCTAACTGGCGAAAATTCATGATAACCGTCCGCAGCACTCCGGACTCCTTATTCCTGCCTAGTCATGGCATCGGGCGGCAACTGCCGTACCTTAGCCTGAATGACATCTTATACGCTATTTTGCGGCTGAATTTGGACCGCTCTTGACCCCGTCATACAGGAGACCGGCGACACCGGCAACGATCCATACATCCGCAAGGTTGAAGACGTACCAGGAAAAGCTGCCGAGATGAAAATGGACGAAGTCGACAACCGCGCCATAAGCGAGCCGGTCAATCCCGTTGCCGATGGCCCCGCCGATGATCAGGGCCAGCGCCAGTGTTGCCGTTAGCGAGGTGATGCGCCGGATGATTTCGCCGAGCATCATCAGCCGGGTATCGCCGAAGGCCAGATGGGAAATTTCGTGGGCCAG
>JBNKOQ010000179.1:0-7012 GCA_050294735.1 Roseibium sp.
CTTGTTGCCAGGCAATACGGCTTCCGTGACTGGAATACCCTGCATGCCGCCAAGGGCAATACACCGGACACCCCTTTGACGCTGGGCCAAAAGGTGACTGGAACCTACCTGCACCAGCGCTTTGAAGGTGAAATCGTTTCGGCCGCACGACTTGGCCCATCAGGCAGGTTGCGGGTGACGATTGTCTTTGACGATCCCGTAGATGTGGTCAGCTT
Source organism: Roseibium sp. (assembly GCA_050294735.1). GTDB lineage: Bacteria > Pseudomonadota > Alphaproteobacteria > Rhizobiales > Stappiaceae > Roseibium. The sequence goes on from JBNKOQ010000179.1 coordinate 216, forward strand.
CGACAGTTTTTCCGCTTACCGCCACCGTGTCACCGTCACACTGGGGACCGATGGCAGGACAGCGGAAAAGACCTCCGACGGCACACCACACATGCAGCTCGACAGGGTTTCCTGAAGAACCGCTGCAAACAACCGGCCCGTTTCGACGACACAACGGGCCGGTATGCCGGCAAATTAGCTTCATTCCACGTGCTGCAAATCACCTGAACGAGCCTCTCTGGAATAAAAGCAAACACATTACAGGCCCACCTTACTGTCAGTTTCACCAAGCGCTCCAAACACTCCAAACGGCAACTGACATAGCGGTCTTCATGCTGAAGTTGCCAGTGGGGACGGATGCGCTAGCTAAATGTGACAAGGCCATTCACCGCAGCTGATTCTCCAATCAGGTCAACAAGCTATCGCCTTCCACTCGTGCTGATTGCCTTGTCAAATCCATTTCCCGCATTTTTTCCGCAGAGGTCCAAAACACCTGCCGTTACGGAAGCAGGTACAATTGACATGACCTGACGCGCCAAACCTATCTTCACAGGTCTGAATTTTCCTAAGAGGTTAATTTTTTTTTGATTTCTCCAAAAAAGCTGTTCAATACTTAACAGAAGCCAACAACAATAGTTGACACAGGCAGCGAAACAGATCTGGAGGAGCATTCGGAGATATAACAAGGTTAATAACTGCTGGGGTGAAAAAGTAAAATACAGCCCCCTTACATTCACCGATCTCGGGTCGTTTAGAAAAACCAACGCAAGCTACTTCGTGATCGTAAGGTGAACTTACTAAACCATGTGCACGTGGCAGATGACGCCAATCCGGACAAAAAATACCGGATGGTGTTGAAAACTCAGACTGCGGATATGAACCGCAATAACCGGGGGAACCCCAACGGCAAAAAGCCGCCGTTCCTTCAAAAAACAACAAGCGGGTGAGTTGGGCCGCTTTCCTTTCACAGGAGGCGAGTATGCAAGTTCAAAGCGTAAACGGAACAGAACGCTGGGATCGTGTAAAAACAAAACTTCGGGCAGAACTTGGCGATGACGCCTATTTCAATTGGTTCGGTCGCGTCATTCTTGAAGAAAACAGGGGCGATGTCGTACGGCTTTCAGTGCCGACGCGCTTTTTGAAGAACTGGATCAAATCCCATTACGAAGATCGTCTGGTCGGTCTCTGGCAGCACGAATGCCAGGACGTGAATGGCATTGAGCTGATCGTCCGCGGCGCGCTCCGCCCACGCCCGAATGTGGCGAAAAAGCGGGCTGCATTTCCGGCACTTTCGTCCGGCGCTCCCCGCGCGGCGTATATCAATCCCGGACTGCCCGAGTCCATTCGCTATCCGCAGGTCCCCATCGCACTCGGCGATGCCGACGAAGACACACTGATGGAGTTTCTTAAAGGCGCTCCCATCAATCCGAAAAACTCCTTCGAGAATTTCGTGGAAGGCAGCTCCAACGGACTGGCTTTCGAAGCTGCCCGCAAGATCGCGGCTGGTGAGGCCGACAACCTGGACCTGCTGTATCTCCATGCTGCGGTTGGCTTCGGCAAGACCCACCTGCTTCATGCCGTCGCGAAAGAAGCCCGTGCGCATGGCATGAATGTATCCTACCTCACTGCGGAATACTTCATGTACCACCTGGTTCCGGCTCTGAAGTCGCGGTCGTTCCCGGCTCTCAAGAAGATGCTGTCCTCGGTCGATATTCTCCTCATCGATGACATGCAGTTCCTGCATGGAAAGCAGGCCCAAGCAGATTTCTGCGATACCTTGAGCATGCTGATGGAACCGGTACGCCACGTTATTGTGGCTGCCGACAGGCCTCCCCAGGACCTGGAAACCGTCGAAAGCAAGCTGCGCGACCGCCTCTGCGACGGGCTGGTCGTCGGGGTGCAAAATCCGGACTTTGCCTTGCGCCGTGGCATTCTCACCACGCGTCTGGCCGCAGCGAAACGGCTCCTTCCGACATTCGACGTGCCCAACGAGGTTCTGGACTACGTCGCCTGTCATGTCACGGCCTGCGGCCGGGATCTGGAAGGGGCCATCAACCGGCTGTATGCACATCATCAACTGACCGCGCAGGAGATCACACCTTATCTTGCCGACAAGATCCTCAATGACCTCGTGCGGTCCGGAGAAAAGCGGAACATCAAGATCGAGGACATTCAGCAAGTCGTGTGCAAGCACTACAACGTCAGCAAGGCGGACCTCCTGTCCCCATGCCGGTCACGGACCCTGGTCCGGCCACGTCAGATCGCCATGTATCTGGCGAAGGTCATGACCCCGCGCTCATTGCCTGAAATCGGCAAGCGCTTTGGTGGGCGGGATCACACGACGGTGCTGCACGCTGTGCGGAAAATCGAAGCGCAATCGAAGTCCGACACTGGCCTTGGCCAGGAACTGGCGCTGCTCAAGCGGCTGGCGCACGGCTGATAGCCAATGCGGGCTGACTGGCAAGAGGCCAATGCCGTCAGCAAAAGGCGGGGATCCAGGATCCCCGCCTTTTCTCATCTCACCCCGTCTTCAGGATGCCAGTTGGGCGACCAGCAAATGGCCTGGAACAGGTTCACCGTCCTCGAGACGCACCGTAATCGGGTCAATGGCGAGAACCGTGAAGCCTTCCTCGGCAAGAACCCGCAGCAAATAATTTTTCCCCTGGGCAAATCTCTGTTTGGAGCCGACCAGATAGTCATGCCCTTCGAGCAGCGCGTCTGGCAGGGTTTCCGTTGAGAACGCAAAATAGCCGCCTGCGGTCAGACGCCTGGCTGCTCCGGAAACAATTGGTTCGATTGCCCCGAGGTAGGGAAAGACATCGGTTGCGGCAATCATGTCCCAGGCCGGCCGGCTCCCGTCTTCCTCTTCGAATTCTTCCAGGAAGGACACGGCTTCCCCGACATAGAGATCGTCGTAGACCTCCCGGTCATAGGCCAGCTCGACGATCTTTTCCGACAGGTCGACCCCGGTCAAATGATCTGCGCAATCGTCAAAGGCCACACCGGTCAGCCCGGTGCCGCAGCCGAGGTCAAGCAACCGGCCAAACGGCCCCAGATCCAGTTTGCGGACCATCTCCCGCAAGAGCAACGGTACGCAGTATCCCAATTGATCGACAAGAATGTCATCGAAGACATCCGCATGCTGGTCAAACAACGTTGACACGTAGGCCTCTGGCATCTTCTTGGGAGATGGCTCCCTGCCCATGGCAGCCAGGCGGATGGACACCCCTCCGGGATCCGATGGATCCAGAATCAGGGCTTGACGGTAATGCTGCTCCGCGCCGTCATGATCTCCAGCCTTTTCCAGCTCGAGACCCTTGTTATAGGCCTCGGCCAGGGCATCTTCATCCACATCATTCATGAGGCTGCTTTCATTTTTTGCATCCGAACTCGGAATGTTCGAGGCCTAACCGACTCTTCCGCCACATACCAGCCGATTGTTGAGACCACCGCCCGGCTCAGAACAGATCAAGCTGATCCTCAGCTGCCTTTTTTGCCCGAGCGGGTTTTGGCTGCAGTTCCGGCGCGACGGGTTCAAGCAGCTGCTCATCGTCATTCGCGACGGAGTTGACCCGCGTCGAGACGGGAACGGCCGTCAGATACTCTTCAGGTGCCGGCCTCAACAACTCGCAGGCATGGCGCGCCATCACATTGCCGGTATCCAGCCAGGAGGCAAAATCCTCAGGCATCAAAATGGCAGGCATCCGGTGATGCACCTGCCCGATGGTCCGATTGGCTTGTGTCGTCAATATGGCCCCTGTGTCGATATCTCCGCCGTCCGGATCCGACCAGGTTCCCCACAACCCGGCAAACGCCATCAGACCTCCATCTGACCGGCTGATGTAATACGGCTGTTTGCCATCCGGCGTCTGCTGCCACTCAAAGAAGCCGGACACGGGAAACAGACACCGGTGATGACGCATGGCGCCGCGGAAGGACGGCTTACTGATCGCGGTCTCTGAACGGGCGTTGATCAACAGGCTGAAGTCTGCCGGGTCCTTCACCCAGGGCGGAACCAGCCCCCAGCGGACCAGCGCGAAGTGCCGCCCGCCATGTTCCTGCCTGACGATGCCCACCGGCTGAGTCGGCGCAATGTTGTGACGAGGTGGAAAATTCGGTTGTTCCAGAAATTCGAACAGTTTTCGAACGTCTTCAGGGGGAGCTGTCAAAGTGTAACGACCGCACATCCTTTGTCCTTGGCATGAAGTTAGGCAATTGGCAACAAAGACCGGCTAAATTATCGCAGGATAACGAGATCCTGGGGGAACAGTATGAAATGCGATGATCCAGTTCTAGGCGACGGCCCGCTCGCCGCCGATAAGCTGGAACAAGCTAACATCAATCCGGCGACCGGACTGGCAACGGATTACCTCAATCACTTCAATGAGGTTGTCATGCTGCTGGAAATGCTGCCCGCAATGCCGGACTGTGCCGAGGATGTTCTCGAGTGGGTCCCGCTCGACTACGAATCGCATTTCGAAAACTCAGGCTTTTCAGACAAGAAACTCGCCATCATGGCCTTCCATGCCGCGCCGGAAGACCTGCGGAAAAACCTGAAAGCACGCGTTGCAGAAATCGATGCAGCTGTGCTCGCCTCGCAGGAAAAGCTGCGGCAAACCCAGGATCCTGCAGACGTCGCCCAAATGCTGTCGGATCTGGCCACTCACAAGATAAAGCCGCTCATCTCCCGCGCCAGCGGCGTGATTCATGGCTTCATCGAGGACGATACCGCACCGTCCGAAGGCGACGACGCACAAGCCGAGATCGACGCCATGTTTGCCTGACCAGGGCGACCCGATGGCGCATCCTGTTCCCGGCTCCTTGGCAGAGCTGTCCTCCTGTGACAAAAATCGGTCATGCAGATCCCAAGGCTCTATCCACCCGTTCCCTTGCTGGGCGTCAGTATTCTCTGTCATCATGGCAACGAGGTGCTGCTCATCAAACGCAGCAAGCCTCCCTATCAGGATCACTGGAGCCTGCCAGGAGGGCTCGTTGAGGTCGGCGAGGAGCTGCGCGCCGCTGCAAAACGCGAACTCGCAGAAGAAACCGGCGCGACAGCAGACCTCACGGTACCGGTCGAGACATTCGACAGCATCGAGCGCGACGGTGACGGGCGTGTACGCAGCCATTTCGTCCTGACGGTATTCTGCGGCCCTTATCTATCCGGTGCCGTCCAGGCGGGTGACGATGCTCTTGAAGCCATGTGGTTCCACCGCGACCGACTGCATGGGCAGCTTTTCACGCCGGGAACTCCGGAGCGCATATTGCGTCTGCTTCCACAGAGTTGACGGGCATATCTGCCAATTGCGGCGATCGGCCTCTTGCGATCCCGGATAGGGCTGCGCATGATCCCGCCATGAGCATCTTATCGACAAGGCTTTGCCAGCGGATTGCCGCGATGGCACTGACCGGCCTGCTGGCCGGCGCGTTCCCCGCGTCGGCTCAAACGCAGGACGATGCTCCGCCGTATGAGGCAGAACTCATGCGCCTTTCGGAAGTGCTCGGAGCCCTTCATTTCCTGCGCCCCTTGTGCGGATTTGACGATCTTCCCAGCTGGCGCAGCCGGATGGAAACGTTTCTTGATGCGGAGACACTGGAGGGCAACCGCCGCCGCCGTTTCATCGAGCGTTTCAATCAGGGGCACCGGGGATTTTCCTCGGTCTACCGGCAATGCACCGCCTCCGCGCGTCTCGCAATGGAACAGTATGTCACCGAAGGCAGCACGCTGATCAGCGACGTCACCAGCCGCTACGGCCGCTGAAAGCACGACGACGCTGCGTCAAATCCTACCAGGTGGTTAACCTTCCTCATCTATTTTGTGGGTGGCCGTTAAGTTTGTCTTCACGGTTGGTTATCCGCCTGCTTTCCCGTGTTAGGATTTTTATCAAGAGATTCGGGGGCAGCATCTGAGGGCTGCAAGGTTTTCAGCTGTTTAGAACCAGTAGGGGAACGAATGACAAACGACGACTTCACAGATTCGGCAATGGAAGCCGAGTTCGCAGAGGATGAAGATATCCGGCGGGCTGCTCTGGGCTTTATTTCCGATGCCTGGGCTGAAGCCATCGCCTGCGGTGTGGATGCCGATGCTGTCGCCCATGCGGCCATGTTCACCGCGCTGGCGGATCTCGTGGCAACTTATGGCGAAGAGGCTGTTGCTAAACTTGCCGAAGGCCTGCCAGACCGCATTCAACGCGGCGACTACACGGTCAACCGTATTCTGCAGTAAGCGTAGGTGGCAGCCAGACTGCCACATCGCAGCACTTAAAGACTTAGACTTTCCAGACAGATTGCAACGCCAGGTCTGCAAAAACGCCCAGACCAAAGAGAACCAGAATGGTTCCGGCAATTTTGTTGGCTCTTTCCAGCCAACGGTCATTTATTTGCCCGCTGAAATGATTGACCAGCCAGGATAAAAACGCCCACCAAATCATGGCTCCCAGCGCAACTCCTGCGACAAGGGTCAGGGCACCGGCATGATCATCGGGATCCGGACGCCAACTGCCCAGTCCGCCAATGATTGCGACAAAACCCAGGACGGCCCCTGGATTGGTCAGTGTCAGGAAAAAGGCGGCTGTCGCGTCGGTCCAGGCACCCGCGGCTCCCCTTCCGCTGACGTTTTCCAGATGCGGATGGCTGGTCCAGATTTTGAGACCAAAAGCGATCAGGATCGCGCCCCCCACCAGCTTGATCAGGTCGACCTGCCCCTCAATGAACTGTGTTACGGCGGAGACACCGAAAACCGCAACGGCTGCGTAGATCGTGTCCGCACAAACGGCTCCGAAACCGACAAGAATCCCCTCCCGCGTGCCGCGCTGAAT
>JBNKOQ010000180.1:0-6987 GCA_050294735.1 Roseibium sp.
GCAGTGATCCTGAAGAGCCAGTAGTAGCCGGACTCTGGCCATGAAAGCCCGGATTTCCGGCGCAAGATATTTAAAGATGCCGGTTGAAGGCCGGGGAGGAACCGGCCTTCAACCGGCAGTGCCGGGGCCCGCAGGCCCCGGCAGCCAGGCTGTCCCCACCGCTATGCGGGCGCGGACAGCCTCTTTCCAACCCATTGAGAAATATGGCCCTGTCATGACCGACGACCTGATCCTCAAGATCTCCAATCTCTCGAAGTCCTTCGGACCTATCCGCGCGCTGAAAGGTGTCGACTTCGAACTGCGCCGCGGTGAGATCCATGCGCTGGCTGGGGAAAACGGTGCCGGCAAATCGACGCTGATGCATGTCATCGACGGTATCCTGCAGCCGGACAGCGGTGAGATCCTCTTTGACGGGGTGCCTGTGAAGATTACTTCGCCCGCCATGGCGCAGAAACTGGGTGTCGGTTTCGTGCACCAGGAGATCGCGTTGTGCCCGGGTGTGTCGGTGGCCGAAAACATCTTCATGGCAACGACCAATTCCAGCCGTGCGCTGCTGATGAATTACCGTGAGCTTGAACAGAAAGCTGCCGAAGTGCTTGGCGAGCTGGCCGACATCGACCCGACAACACTCGTGCGCGACCTGCCGATATCCCACCAGCAACTGGTCGAGATCGCCAAGGCGCTGACGCTCGACTGCCGGGTGCTGATCCTGGACGAGCCGACAGCAGCCTTGACCGAAAATGAAGCGCAGATCCTGTTCCGAATCATGCGGCGCCTTGCCGACAAGGGCATCTCGATCATCTATATTTCCCACCGCATGGTCGAGATTTTCGACAATTGCGACCGGGTCTCTGTCTTTCGGGACGGCCAATATATCACCACGCGCAATGTCGCCGAGATCACGCCGGACGATGTGGTCAATGCCATGGTCGGCCGTGTCATCGACGAGCTCTATCCGCGCAAGCAGACCGCGGCGGAGCGGTCCGACGAGATCCTGCTCGACGTGCGCAACCTGAGTGAACGCAGCCGGTTCAAGAATGTCTCGTTTCAGTTGAAGAAAGGCGAGATCCTGGGCCTGGCTGGCCTGATCGGTGCCGGACGCAGCGAAATCGTCAAAGGCATCTGCCAGCTGGAGGGCGAGGTCAGCGGCGAAGTCGCAGTGGACGGCAAAGCGTTGTCGCTTAAGACCTATCAAGACAGCATCGCCGAGGGCATCGTTTATCTCTCTGAGGACCGCAAGGGTGACGGCATTTTTCTCGATATGCCCATTGCCAGCAACGTTTCCGCCTTGAAACCGGAGCAGGTCGCCAACGGCTTCGGCCTGATCGTCCGGCAGAAGGAAAAAGCCCAGGCGGAGGCACTCGGAGCCCGGCTCAATCTCAAATACGGTTCACTTTCCGATCCAGTGTCGTCGCTCTCCGGCGGTAACCAGCAGAAGGTCGCCATCGCCAAGATGCTGTCGATCAATCCGAAGCTTATCTTCCTGGACGAGCCGACGCGCGGCGTCGATGTCGGAGCCAAGGCCGAGATCCACCGCATTCTCAGGAACCTGGCCGCCAGCGGCGTCGGCATCCTGGTCATCTCTTCCGAGCTGCCTGAGCTGATCGGCGTCTGTGACCGCGTATTGGTCGTGCGCGAAGGGCGGATCAGCGGCGAAGTGACGGGCGACAGGATGACCGAAGAAAACATCATGCACCTGGCGTCGGTCGGCGGCGCCCAGGCAGCAATACAATAACAGTGGGGGAAACCATGGAAGACGCTGTCTCCCTGACGGGCGCGCCAGAAAACAAATCACCGGAAGCTTCTTTCATCCGCCGGTTGCTGCACATGCGCGAGACCGGGCTGATCGCGATCATCCTCGTACTGTTCATCGTGATGTCTTTCGCCTCACCCTATTTCCTGACCTGGGTGAATATGCGCGCCATGGTGATGGCCTTCGCAGTTGAGGGCATCGTCGTGGTTGGCATGACGATCCTGCTCATCTCCGGGGGGATCGACCTGTCCGTGGGATCAGTCACAGCGCTTGCCATGGTGATTGCCGGATGGCTTTTCCTCAACGGCGTTGACCCTTGGGTCGCATCGGCGATTTCCATCGCCGCCTGCACCGGCATCGGCGCTTTCATGGCGTTTTTCGTTACGCGGGTCGGCCTGCATCATTTCATTGTGTCTCTTGCAGTGATGGTGATTGCCCGTGGAGCCTGTCTTCTGGGCACCGGAGGGCGTCCGCTCGGTCTTTATACCCTGCCGCCTGAATTCAAGTTCATCGGCCAGGGCTCGATCGGTCCGATCCCGGTGGTCATCCTGATCTTTCTGGTGGTCGTGATCGGCTTCGACTTCATGCTGCGCCGGACCACCCTGTTCCGGAAAGTGTTCTACACCGGTTCCAACGAGAAGGCGGCCGCCTACTCCGGCATCAGAACCAAGCGGGTGATCTTCTTCACCACGACGCTCTGTTCCGCGCTCTGCGGAATTGCCGGCATCATCTACATGGCTCGTTTCGGCTCGGCCCAGCCAACCTTCGGCATCGGCATGGAGCTGAACGTCATCGCAGCTGCTGTGATCGGCGGCGCAAGTCTTAAGGGCGGGTCGGGCACGATCTTTGGTGCCATTCTCGGGACAGTACTTCTGTCCGTCGTTTCCAGTTCGCTGGCTCTACTCGACGTGTCGGTCTACTGGCAGGACATCATACGCGGCTCGATTCTGCTCGCGGCGGTATCGATCGACCACTACCTCGTCAAGAAGCGCGCCTGACCGGCGGACAACGGAGAGGTAATTCTCATGGCGGACAAGAAAAACGACATAGAACAGATGCGTCAGATGCATACGGTTCTCGTGCTTCATTTCGTTGAGGGCCGGAAGCAGTCGGAGATTGCCGGGCTTTTGAACCTTTCCACGTCCAAGGTAAACCGGCTGATTACTCAGGGCCGCAGGTTGGGAATGGTGAAGATCGACATCGAGAACCCGTTTCAGCGCCTCACCGACCTGGAAAAGCTGCTCGAACAGGTCTCCATGCTCTCCCGGGCATTGGTTACCTCCTCGGTGTCGGAAAGCCCTGCCACGACGCTCAAGCAGGTGGGGCTGTCTGCCGCCAACCATTTGCTCGAGACGATCCGCGACGGAGATGTGATTGCCATTACCGGCGGCAAGGCGATCAGCGCTGTGGTTCAGAACATTGAGACAGACCACAAGTTCGACGTGACGATTGTGCCGCTGACCGGCGGCGTACAGGGCAAATACTACACCGACGTCAATCACCTGGCGACGCAGCTGGCAGACAGGCTGGGGGGCAACACGATGCTGGTTCATGCGCCACTGTTTGCCGAAAGCCGCGAGCAGCGCGACATGCTGATGGAGGTTGCCTCCATCAAGCAGGTGTTCGATATCGCCCGCAAGGCGACGGTTGCGCTTGTCGGTGTCGGCTCCATTATGACGCCGGATTCGAGCTACTACGACCTGCATCCGATGCCTGAGGCGGACCGGAAAATGCTGGCCGGTTCCGGTGTGGTCGCCGAATTCCTCGCCCACTTGATTCACAAGGACGGAACGGTTGCCGACTTCGCGCTGAACTCCCGCCTTGTTGCCCTCCGTCCGGAGGAGTTGAGGCAGTGCAAGCGGGTGATCGGCGTTTCTTCCGGCGAGGAGAAGGTCTTGCCTATTCAGGCCGTTCTCAACGGCAACCATTTGCATTCACTGATAATCGACGAAGAAACCGTCAGGGCGGTTTTGACTACAATGGAAGGCTCGCAAAATGTTGCATGACATGTTGACCCGTGAAATCGGACGTTCCGGCATTCAGGCCTCGGCAGTTGGCCTTGGCACCTGGGCCATTGGCGGCTGGATGTGGGGCGGCACCGACGAAAGCCGCTCAATCAAGGCAATTCAGGCTTCCATCGATGGCGGTGTAACCCTGATCGACACGGCGCCTGCCTATGGTCAGGGCCTGGCGGAGGAAATTGTCGGCAAGGCAATCCAGGGACGCAGGGACAAGGTGGTTCTTGCCACCAAATGCGGGCTTGTCTGGCATACCCGTAAGGGCAATCACTTCTTCGACTATGACGGCAAGCCGGTGCACCGCTATCTCGGCAAGGACTCCATCGTCTACGAGCTCGAGCAAAGCCTGAAGCGGCTCGGCACCGATTATATCGATCACTACATCACCCATTGGCAGGATCCGACGACGCCGGTTGAGGAAACGATGGAAGCGCTTGAGCTGCTGAAATCCCAGGGCAAGATCCGCTCCATCGGTGCCAGCAACACCGCCGCCGAGAACGTTGCCGCTTATGTTTCGGCTGGGCAGCTGGACGCCATCCAGGAAGAATACAGCATGGTGCATCGGGATATCGAAAGCACACTGGTGCCGGACTGCCTGGCCAACAACGTATCGATTCTCAGTTATTCCTCGCTGGCGCTTGGTCTTCTGACCGGAAAGATCGGGCCGGACCGAATATTCACCGGGGATGATCAGCGCAAGGACAATCCGCGGTTTTCACTTGAGAACCGGCAGAAGGTTGCCCGTCTCATGGAGGCAATCGATCCGATTGCCGAGACGCATGGTGCAACGAAGGCTCAGGTGGTGATCGCCTGGACGCTCCAGCAGCCGGGTATCACCTTCTCCCTGTGCGGCGCACGCTCTATCGAACAGGCGGAGGAAAACGCCAAGGCGGGCCGCGTCCATCTGTCATCATCCGATATCGAAGCCATCAGTCGAGCTGCAGAAACCCATCTGGCCCAGCTGGCGGCCTGATCCGCGGCTACATCTTGAGCGAAAGGACGCCGGAGCCGCTTCGGCGAACAGGAAAGTCATGTCCGATCAACGGCAAAATAACTGGGACAGTATCCGTGGGGACAACACCTTCGATGTTATCGTCGTCGGCGGTGGCATTAACGGCATCGGCGTCTACCGGGAATTGGCTCTTCAGGGATTGCGGGTGCTGCTGGTGGAGTGGGGCGACTTCTGTTCGGGCTGCAGCGCCGCGCCATCCCGCATGATCCATGGCGGGCTTCGTTACCTTGAAAACGGCGAATTCGATCTGGTTCGCGAGTCCTTGAGAGAACGAGATGCTCTGCTGAAAAATGCAAGTCATCTCGTACACCCTCTGCCGACGGTCATTCCGGTTCAATCGATCTTTTCCGGACTGCTGAACTCGGCTACCAGCTTTTTCGGGATGTCAGGCAAGCCCGCCAGCCGGGGGGCTGTCCCGATCAAGATCGGGCTTTGTCTGTACGATTGGATCACGCGATCACGGCGACTGCTGCCGAAGCATGATTTCCTCGGGAAATCCGCGACGCGGGCGCGGTGGCCGAAACTGATGCCGGGCCTGAAGTTCTCCGCGATCTACTACGACGCCTGGATCAGTCACCCGGAACGGCTGGGTGTAGAACTGGTGAGGGATGTGGTGCGTGAGGCTCCGAACTGCGTTGCGCTGAACCATGCGGAACTCGAGGTGGAAAGCGGCATCTTCAGGGTCAGAAACAGACTTACCGATGATGTGCTGAGCGTTGATACCCGAATGCTCGTCAACGCCACCGGCGCCTGGCTAGACGATACCATCGCCCAGATCAGCGGTAACGACCGGCATGAGCCCCCCCTGGTTTCCGGAACCAAGGGCTCGCATCTCATTCTCGACAATCCCGAGCTGCGGAAAGCTCTTTCCGGCCACATGGTCTATTTCGAGAACGCGGACGGACGCGTGTGTATTGTCTTTCCCTATCTGGGCAAGGTGCTCGCCGGTTCTACGGATATTCGTGTTAAATCCGCAAAGAGGGTAAGTTGTACGCCGGAAGAGCAGGATTATATCCTGGCGTCCCTGCAACGTGTCTTTCCCGGCATCCGGCTAAGTGCGGCGGATGTGGTCTTCAGCTTTGCCGGCATTCGCCCTCTGCCGAAGAGCGATCACGATTTCACCGGCCGGATATCACGTGGTCATTTTATAAAGCGGATCGAGGGACGCGTACCCCAACTGTGCATGGTCGGCGGCAAATGGACGACCTTCAGGGCCTTTGCCGAACAAACCGCGGACGACGTTCTCCAGGAGCTGAAGGTCACCAGGAAAAAAGCCACGCTGGATCTGGAGATCGGAGGTGGTCAGGGCCTTGCCGATAACGAACTGCAATTTAAGCAGGATCTCACCTCCAGTTTCGGCATCGATCCCGACCGGGCCGCGTATCTCATCGCCGTCTACGGAACGAACGCCCGCAGTGTTCTCGCGTTCTGTCAGTCGCGTGACGATGACCGGCGCATCGATGAACAGGTGCCGCTCACTTTTGCGGAAGCCGCCTACCTCATCCAGAACGAGTTCGTGGAAACCCTGTCCGATCTCGTTTTGCGGCGCACATCCACGGCCATCGCCGGCCAGCTTTCCATGGACCTCATCGATGGGCTGGCGGAGCTTCTGCGCCAGGAGCGCGGACTGACGGTTCCGGAAACGCAGCGCCAGCGGACGGTCCTTATGAACGAACTTCAAGATTATCACGGCGTCACCCGCGAAATGCTGGAAAGTCGCAATATTACAAGGAGTAAACTATGCGTGTAAGCTCGAAAGCCCGCATGAATCGAATGTTCACCAACGGCGGCTGCCTGGATGTCGCGATTGACCACGGTGTCTGCAACGAACCCAGTTTCATGGTAGGTCTTGAGGATATGGCGGGCGTTGTCGACACCCTCATCGGCGCGAAGCCGGATGCGATCCAGATGGCCTATGGCCCGGCGGATCTGTTGCAGTCCCGCCCGGAAAAGGACAAGCCCGCCCTGGTAATGCGCATTGACATGGGCAACCCTTACAATGACCAGCGCCACCGGGTCATGTGGTCCATGTTGCAGAATGCCGACGAGCCGATCATCGGCGCCCTAGAAATGGACGCGGCCTGTGTCGTCGTAAACCTGTTCATGCTGCCGGACGAACCAGAGCTGTTCCGCCAATGCGTTGAGAATATCTCCTGCGTTCGCGCCGCTTGTCACAAGTACGGCATGCCGTTGATGATCGAGCC
>JBNKOQ010000181.1:0-6975 GCA_050294735.1 Roseibium sp.
CCTGTCTGAAAGCGGGAGACCACATCCTGATACCTGACACGGCCTACGGCCCAACACGGCATTTCGCCGATACGGTCCTGCCGAACTATAATGTAACGGTCAGCTACTACGACCCGGCACTGGGCGGCGAGATAAAGTCGCTGTTCAAGCCGAACACCACCGCTGTCTTTACCGAGGCACCCGGTTCCCTCACCTTCGAAATGCAAGATATTCCAGCAATCGCCGCGGCGGCCGAAACCATCGGCGCGACGGTGCTGATGGACAACACCTGGGCCAGCCCGCTCTACTGCAAACCCCTTGAGCTGGGCGTCGACCTCTCGATCCAGGCCGGCACGAAATACATCGTCGGGCATTCCGATGTGATGCTAGGCACCATCGCGGCCAGCGAAAAAGCCTGGCCGGCACTCGACAGTTTCCATGGCGCCATGGGCGTGCATGTTGCCCCGGATGACATCTATCTGGCGCTCCGCGGGCTGAGAACCTTGTCCGTCCGCCTGGAACGCCACATGAAGAACGCTCTGACGGTGATCGATTGGCTTAAAACCCGTGAAGAAGTCGCGCAGGTTCGATATCCGGCGCTGGAAAGCGACCCTGGACACACCCTGTGGAAGCGGGATTTCACCGGCGCAAGCGGTCTTTTTGCCATCGACTTCAAGTCCGGCACCACAGACGGTCAGTCGGCGGCGTTCCTTGATGCGCTTGACATATTCGGTCTCGGCTATTCCTGGGGCGGTTACGAAAGCCTTGCCATCCCCGTCAGACTGAAAGGCGGGCGGACGGCAACGTCATTCGACGAAAATCAGAAATCCGTGCGCCTGCACATCGGGTTGGAAGATCCGGCAGACCTGATTGCGGATCTGGATCAAGCCATGACCAAAGCTTTCGGCTGAACCTGAAACAAGCGGCGCTGCTTGACGATCAATCTCAAATCGTCGGGTCGCGCCGCTTTTCCTTGAAGATCAGCCAAAGATTGCGGAAATAGATGATCAAGCCGAGCCCCTGCCCGGCGATGAATACCGGATCCTGCCGCTGAATGGCGTAAATCAGCAACAACGCCCCGCCGCCGATGGAAAAGAACCAGAACGCCACCGGGACAATAGATCTGCCGACCCGCTCAGACGCGATCCACTGAATCACAAAACGCATCATGAAGAAGGCCTGGGCAAAAAAGCCGAGCACGATCCAGAAATCGAATTGCTGGACAAAAACCGTATGCAGCCAGTCGAAAAGCGCAGTCATGAAATCTATCCGTTTAAGGTCTTAAGCGTTTTTTGAACCCGTCAGCGCGCTGACAGCCGGAATATTCTTCCGCCGGCGGCGGAGCCACCAGACACCCACAAGATCCAGAATCCCGATCAGAGCCCGGTCGAAAATGCCATATTTGGATGTGCCATGCCGGCGCTGGCGGTCCTGTACATCTACATGGACGATCCCGTACCCCTCCCGGATTACGAGCGCCGGAAGGAACCGGTGCCAGCTGTCAAAATAGGGCAATTGCAGGAAAACATCGCGGCGCAGCGCCTTCAGACCGCAGCCGCTGTCCCTGGTGTTGTCCTTCAGGATCGCGCCGCGCACCTTGTTTGCGAACTTGGATGCATAGCGCTTGGCAAGGCTGGCCTTGCGGCCAAGCCGCTGTCCCGCGGCAAGGGCGACCGCCGGGCCACCGGTCTGAAGCGCATCCAGAAGTTCCGGTATGTACGCCGGATTGTTCTCTCCATCACCATCGATCGTCGCAACCACATCGCCGCGGGCGTTCTGAACCCCGGTGCGAACCGCACAGCTTTGGCCGCAGGACGTTGCGTGCCGGAACGGGCGCAGCCAGGGATTCTCGGCAGCATAGGATTGCAGCACCTTGTCGGTGCCGTCCGTCGAACCATCGTCGATGACAAGCACTTCGAAAGTCCGCCCCTGCAGGGCATCGCGAATTTCGTCCAGCAGGATCGGCAGGTTTTCGGCCTCGTCCTTTGCCGGGACGACGACCGTCACAGCCAGATGTCCGGAAGAAGCGGCAATCGCTTCAGCATAACTGCTAGTCATATTGCTCTCGTTTGTTGTCGGTAGCCACATCCGGCGCTGTAAGGTCCGTGTCCCGCCAGACTTTGCCGCGCCCGCAGAGAACACGCCAGACAGCCCGCAGGCAAGCTCCTGCCGACCGTTGGCTTATGATGGGTTCGATCCGGCCTGCGCTACTGATGCAAAACCCGATCCGCCGGCGGGCCAATGCCCTCGCCGTAAAGAAGGTGAAGGTCATGCCCAGCAAAGTTCCGGCGATAACGTCGGAAGGATAATGCGCTCCCACCATGATCCGGCTGAAGGCCAGCCAAAAAGCGCTGACAATGATCAGCCAGCGCCATGTTGGGAAAATCAGCGCGAGCGCTGTGGCAAGTGCACCCACTGTCGTTGAATGCCCAGAGGGGAAACTGGTGTAGGAGCCGTGAAAGGCGAAGAAATCGAACTCAACCGGCCCCACCTGTTCATAAAGCTTCGGTCTGGCGCGGCCCAGGGTCCACTTCAAGATGATCGCTAAAATACCGGTGGCGGCAACCGTATAGAAGATAAAACCTGCATAGGTGAAAGCCGCTCCAACGCTCATCCGCAGGCGGAACGTCAGCTTGGCGGCGTCAAGGGCCAGAAGATAAAGGCACAGCAACCCGCAGGACCACAAAATCCAATGTGCTTTGCCGACGTCGGTAAACATCGAAAATGTGTGCCGATAGGCATCCGGCATGGAACGCAGCCACGGATAGGTCGGAATGTCAAAAACGACCACTCCCACGCCAACGGTCAGCAGCAGTATGGCCAGAATGTCCTGCGGTCTTTGCCCCGGGCGCAAGGGATCGTGGAACCGGCCGGCACGCTCCGCGCGGCCGGCAATCACCTGACGGACACCCTGAAAGTTCCGCCGCATGCGCGCGCCAATACGCCGTAATCGCTCGGCGAAACTGTCTGTCGTCATTCCGGTCACTTAGCTTCGTTGGCCAGCCCTTCGGTCCTGTAAAGACCGATATCGAGCCGCTTGCCGCCATTGATGTTCAGGCCGTCTAGCCTGCTTATCACTTGTGGCACAAGTCCAATCGCTTTTGCAGCCCCTAGAAAGGCCTCTTCCTGTCGGCTTTCTATGACCGCAATACGGCAAGCGGGCGCATTCCCGGCATCTTCCTGTAAAAAATCCGCAGCCTCCGCTGGAGAAACGATCCTCGTGTCCGTCCCTTGCAGAAAAATAAAGCTGGGTTCGTTAAAGCCCGACGTCACAACCGCCGGATCCGGGCAGCCGGCTATACTGTCGATTGCAGCAACAAGGCGCGGGCTGACCCAGATCGTGGTCAATGCCGGACCGACGAAGCCCCAGAATCCAATGGCGATCGCCAGCGCCGAGGCAACAGCTGCGGGAATGCCGTGAATCGCTGCTCCACGCAGCAATCGCGACGCGGCAACAAAAGCCAGGACAGCCCCAATGACACACAGAACAACGCCCGGAGGAGATGGCCAGTCGCCCAGATAAAGCGGCCCGCCAAAAGCGGCAACCGCCAGAGCAAGCGGCGGAACCGTCAGTAAAACAGCGGCAAGCCAGCGCATCCCCTTACGGGACGTTTCGCCTGCCCCGTCGATCAGAGCGGCAGCAACCGGCAATGCCAATGCCGGAAGCAACGGCATTGTGTAGTGCGGCAGCTTGGTTGCCACCAATTCGAACACGATCCAGGAAGGGATGAACCAGGCAGCGCAGAAAGTCACCAGCGGGCTTGCCTTCTCCCGCCAGACGGTTGTTGCCGACAGCAGCGCGAAGGCGGGCAATGGCCAGAAAACAGCAAACATCACAGCCAGATGAGTCAGCGGCGGAGCTCCGTGACCTTCCTGACCCTGACCGACCTTTCCAAGCAGGTCTTTCCCGATAGCCTCCTGAAAGAAGGTGCCGTCCGTCGCGATCCAGATTGCGACAAACCAGGGCACCACCAGTACCACGAACCACAGTCCCCCGAACACAGGAACCGCCGCCTTGAACCAGCGTATCTTCCGCGTCAGGGCAAATAGTGCCAGTACCGTCAAACCGACAACCATCGGCGCGACCGGTCCCTTGATCAGCACACCGGCGGCCAGCGCCGTCCAGAAGACAAATGCCAGTCCCCAATGCCTGCTCTCGCTCTGTTTCAGCCAAAGCCGCGCCAATGCGCCTTGGGCCAGGACAATCGTCGCCAAGAGCATCGCGTCGGTCTTGGCAAGCCGGGCCTCTACCCCAAGAATGATCGCCGCGACGACAAAAAGCCCGACGAGAAGCGAGGCGGGAGGCCCACTGAAGGCTCGCGCGGCCCAGTAGGCAAACAGAACGGCAAGAACACCGCCAATCAGCGACGGCAGACGGTAAGCCCACAACGGTGCGGTGGCATCCTGCCCGGTCAGTTTGACCGCCGCTGCCTGAAGCCAGTAAATCCCAACCGGTTTTTTGTGCCTTGCCTGATCCTGGAACCGGATATCGACATAATCGCCGGTTTCCAGCATCTGCTTGGTGGCCTGGGTAAATCGGGGTTCGTCCCGGTCGAGTGGCGGAACGGTCCATTGGCCAGGAGCGAATAGAACAAGAGACAGAACCAGCAGGAGCAGCGGGGCGGACAGATCATGCCCGAACAGCCTCATCCAGAGAGGCCGCGGCCCGGCATCGCGGCTCGCCCCGCCGTTTGCCGCAGATGTCTCCGTTGAAGACGATCCCGCCTCGTTGATATCCAGTGCCGACTGTGGTGGTTCGATCATTTGGATAGACCCGTGTGCTCATCCGTTCTGGTGACAAAACTGTCATAAACTGCGCTTACTGCTGCACGCAGCCTCCTCCTACATGAGCCAGAGGAAAAGGGAAACAGGTGCTTGCCACAGGCAACTGCATCGCTATCGTCGTTCCCGACCGACGGCTTGCCATTCTTCAGGACTTGAAATGACACTCATTGCCCAGATTACCGATCTTCACCTGCGCCCGAGCGGACTGACGTGCTACCGGGTCAGCGATACCAACATGCTGGCGGAACGCGCGGTTAAAGCCATCCTCGGTCTTGACCAGCGCCCTGACGCCGTCGTCATCACCGGCGATCTGACAGACAGAGACGACCCGCGTGAATATGCCGTGGCCCGGCGCATCCTGGCAAAACTCCCCATGCCGGTCTATCTGATCCCGGGAAATCACGACACATCGGCAGGCATGCGCGAAGCTTTCTCCGATTATCCCGGCATCTCCGATGCAACCGGAGAAAAACTCTACTACACTGCAGACATTGGCGCCTTGAGGCTGATTGCATTGGATTCCAACGTACCTGACAAACCGCACGGACTGTTGGGAGAGGCTCAGCTGGAGTGGCTTGGAAGAACACTCGCCGAAGACGACCGGCCCGCGCTCGTCGCCATTCACCATCCTCCGGCGACCACTGGCATTCCGCACATGGATAACATCGGCCTGCTGGACTCTGATGCCTTTGCTGAAGTTATCAGGCCGCACGCCCATGTAGAACGGATTATTTGCGGTCATGTTCATCGTCCGGTTGTCGCGACATTCGCCGGCAAGGTCATGACACTCGCACCAAGCGTTGCTCATCAGCTGGAGCTGGACCTGAAGGAAGACGCGGCTGCCATGTTCAATTTCGAGCCGGCGGCATTTTTTCTGCACTATTACCAGCCACAATTCGGCACAGTGACTCATACTGCTTATGTCGAAAACCACCCAGGCCCCTTCCCGTTCTGGTCGGACGAAGGGGTTTCCTGGCCTGGAGATGCGCCTGAATGATCCACTTACTGAAATTTTCGAGGGCTTCATTCAAAGCCCTCGCCCTGCTTCTGTCTTGCCTGGTGCTGGCCTCCTGCGGCGCGGTCAACACGGGTAAAGAGCTGGAAGAGGCGCCGGTCATCAGCAACATTCCTGTTGATAATGCCGCAATGCTGACAATGCTCAACAGCTACAGAACCCAGCATGGCCTGCCGGCACTGACCCTGGACGAAACCCTGAATACCGTGTCCATCGCCATGGCCAGGCATATTGCCGAGCGCGACAGCATGGACACATGGGCCCATAGCGAATTTGGCCTGTCGCAACGGCTGGAAAAAGCCGGGTACCGAAACTACGCCGGGGCAGAAAACCTCGGAGCCGGCTACGCATCCCTGCAAGCGGCATTCGACGGCTGGAAGGGGTCCGCAGGGCACAACAAGAACCTGCTTAATCCGTATGTAACCCGCGTCGGTATCGGACGCATGGTCCGCTCCAACGGAAAATGGCGGAATTTCTGGGCCATGACCCTATCGCGCCCGATTGAAGACGGACGGCCAGACGTTCGCTGATCAAAAAATCGGAATCATTAGAAGCAGATTATAAAAAAGAGGCGGATCATAGGACCCGCCTGAAGTCGGTTTCCAGAGACCCTGAAAAGGGCACCGGCAATCGCCAGAGAGAATGCAACTCATAAAGCGGAGTATTATTCTCACATTTTCAATACCCCTTCGCTGTGCACCTGTCAACACCAGCCAATCCCGTAGATCCGTCTGCTTATTTTGGCCGGGTAAACCTTCAAAAGGGAAACGGCCTCGCCGCAAACGCGGCTTCAGACCCAAGCGCCTCAGCCCAGCCACGCCTAACCACTCCCTCAAACAGGCGTTGCTTTCCAAATCTCGGTTGCCAGGAACACAGCTGCGGCGACAGAAGCTTCATGCAAGGCACCCCAATGTCCGGCCGCGTCGCATCGAACGCCAGGAGCTGGATAGACCTATCCAGGCAACTAGCGAGAAGAGCATCCGGCTCGTGGACTATATCAAAGCCTGCGGTATCTGCAGCCAGGGCCCGGTCCAGATGAAGATCCTCGGCTATGCGAACCGTGCTGG
Source organism: Roseibium sp. (assembly GCA_050294735.1). Classification (GTDB taxonomy): domain Bacteria; phylum Pseudomonadota; class Alphaproteobacteria; order Rhizobiales; family Stappiaceae; genus Roseibium. The sequence continues at coordinate 6,847 of JBNKOQ010000181.1, forward strand.
CGTAAAGAAGCGCTGAAGGCAGGCGCGCAGGCTGCGTCTCCTTGCTATAGGCACGCGCCATCAACCCGAGCGACTGTTCGCCCTGCAGCATTTCTTCGACGGCTGAAGAGCAGGCTTCAGACAGGCTCC
>JBNKOQ010000182.1:0-6944 GCA_050294735.1 Roseibium sp.
ACCGGCATCGCCTTTGTAACCCTGATCGGCTGGCGCTTATTACCTGCCCGCCTCAGCGAACCGCTGGCAGACGAAGATCCTACTGAAAGCCTCTATGTGGCTGAACTCAGAGTGGGAGAGGATGCCAAGGAAAGCGAGATCACGGTCAATGACCTTTATCCGGTCGCTGACGACAAGGACATCAACATTCTCGGGCTAATCCGCCATGGCCGGAGGATGCGCGGTTTCGCACGGCGTGAACAGATCCAACCCGGCGACTTTCTGGTCGTTGAGGGGGAACCCAAAGGCATCGAAGCCTTCATGGGCGCGGCAAAGCTGGATTTTGCCGGTTCAGAGAAGCACAAACCGGGTTTGACCGGGGGAAACCTGTCTCTGCGCGAAGCAATCGTTCCAGACAGCGCCCGGATAGCAGGGCACAGTGCCTTCGATCTCAGCCTGCTGCACGGACATGGCGTCACGCTGCTCGGTCTATCGCGCCAGGGCCGCCGGGTTCATGCCAGAGTGCGCCATCTGACAGTTCAGCCTGGCGACGTTCTCTTGCTGCTCGGCTCTTCCGACCGCCTTGAGTCCGCAATCAGCTGGCTTGGCGTTTTGCCGCTCGAAGGCAAACACACAGAAGTCATACAACGCAATAAGGCGCTCCTGGCCATTGGCGCTTTTGCGCTGGCGATTGCCGCTGCCGTGTCGGGCATTGTCTATCTGCCGGTCGCACTCGCAGCTTGCGTCCTCGTTTACGGCCTGTCCGGACTGATTGGCGGCCGGGAAGTGTATGAGGCCGTCGAGTGGAAAGTTATCGTTCTGCTTGGCTCTCTAATCCCGCTCGGGCAGGCCTTCGAAACGTCCGGCAGTGCGCAACTGATCGCCTCGAGCATTGTCACTGTCACGGAAGGTTATCCCGTCTGGGTGGCTCTTGCTGTCCTGATGGCTGTGACGATGACATTGTCCGACTTCCTCAACAATGTTGCCACATGCCTGATTGCAGCTCCGATCGGCCTCCAGATCGCCAGAGTTCTCGAGGTCAATCCGAATGCATTTTTGATGGGAGTGGCTGTTGCCGGATCCTGTGCATTCCTGACGCCGATCGGCCACAAGAACAATACCATTATCATGGGACCGGGCGGCTACCGCTTTGGGGACTACTGGCGCATGGGTCTGCCATTGGAGCTTTTGGTCCTGGCCGTCTCCGTGCCGGCAATTCTGATCTTTTGGCCGCTGTAGTTGCCGAGAGCCCACCCCTAGGTTCGGACCCTAGTCCACGACGAACAGGGATATCTCGACCGCATTCTTACGCCGTCCGCCAGTGCCAACAAACAGCATGCGGTTGACCCAGGAGTAACGCGGATCCCCGGTCTCGAGCCGGGCATGGGTCCGCATGTAATACTCCGAGGGCTCCACATCCTCGCCGCGGGCGACGGCAGCCAGAACATCAGCGGGCCCATGCCTGTAGCCAAAATTGCGGATCTCTATCAAAGCGCCATCATCGGTCTTGAAAGCGTATCGGGTGTCGAGTTCGGCCACACCATCACGGAACACCGTTTGCCAATCCGCACCGAGATTCAGGATGGTTCCCTGTATTCGAGACCCGGTGACGGTTCCCCCCACAATCGGAATAATCCGGCGTTGACCAGCACGGCCCTCCCCCATTTCGAGGATATCAGCCAGTTCCACCTTCAAATCGCAGAAGTGCGTCAGGCTCGGCTTCAGCATCAAAGGCTCTCCCGCACGACTAACGCTCCAGCCCGGAGAGCCGTTTCAGCATGCGAACCAAATCGGCCCTTTCGTCTTCCGTCAGGGCCTCGGCAAGGCGTGCCTCGCTGAGGGCAATCTTTGGCTTGATCCGTTCGAACCACTCAACCCCTTCGCTTGAAAGGGCATAACTGGTCTTCCGGCCATCACCATTCACCGTAACCTTCAGCAGACGGCCGTCAGCCAACAGCGGCTTTAATGTGGTTGTGACGACCGAAGCAGAGGTCTGCATCGCCTGACAGATGTCAGAATGAGTGACCTGGGAATTCTGCGAGATCAATTCGACGATCATGAACTGGAGCGGCGTGACCTCGTCGGCCTCGAACACTTCATGGAAAGTGCCCTGGCCCCTATTGACCGCATGACGCAGCAGATGCCCGAGCAAATCGTTTAGCTGTCCGTAGTTTAAGTCCGGCATGAATCCAGTGGTGCCCCGGGGTTCCCAGTTTTTATAGCCTTCTCAATTGACCTGCAAAGCTGCGGATTGGAAGAGTCTATTTAAGTTCGTTTACATCGTAAACAATTTCGAGTATCAAGGAAAGACCTAAAGGACGCAATGGGAGGATAGAATGCGCCCTGTAAGTATTGCAAGGAATCTCGTCGCGGGGGCCCTGGCGCTCTCCGCCGTATCGACTTCTGCATTTGCGCAGGAAGTCACCCTCAAGCTTCATCAGTTTCTGCCGCCAGTCGCGGTGGTCCCATCCAAGATACTGAAACCTTGGGCGGAAAACATTGAGAAGGCGTCCAACGGCCGGATCAAGATCGAACATTACGATGCGATGGCGCTGGGAGGCCGCCCGCCGGAATTGTACGATCAGGCACGCGACGGTGTCGTTGACATCATCATGACTGTCACGGGCTATACACCGGGACGCTTCCTGAAGACCGAAGCATTCGAACTGCCTTTCATGATGAAAGGCTCCGTGGCAACATCCAAGGCCTTCTGGGAATACACGGAGACGGAACTTCAAAACGAAGAATACAAGGACGTCAAAGTCCTGGGTGCTTGGGTCCATGGCCCTGGCGTCATCCACACGGACGAACCGGTGACCAAGCTTGAAGACATGCACGGTAAAAAGCTGCGCGGCCCTACCCGTGTCATCAATGACTTGCTGAAAGAACTTGGTGCGGTACCGGTCGGCATGCCGCTGCCGGCAATACCGGAATCACTCTCCAAAGGGGTGATCAACGGCACCGTAATTCCCTGGGAAGTCACCCCCGCAATCAAGCTCAGCGAGCTCGTTTCCAACCACACCGAGTTTTCCGGCAAGGAAGCGCTTTATACAGCAACGATCATCTGTGTGATGAACAAGGCGCGCTACGACAGCCTGCCAGATGACCTGAAAGCGATCATCGATCAGGAATCCGGTATCAAGCTGACAACGCTGGCAGCGGAAGAAATGCTTGCAGGCGATGCTCCTGGCAGGGCCATCGCGGTCAAGAATGGCAGCAACATCATCACGCTCGATGAAAGCGAAGTCGACCGCTGGAAAGCAGCCTCCAAACCGGTCGTGGAACGTTGGGTTGAAAGTGTCAAATCACGCGGCATTGATGGTAATGCCGTTATCGAGAAGGTCTCCGGCCTGATCGACAAATACGCCGATTGACACTCTTCATTTTGATCAGGAGCGGGCCGCATCAGCGGCCCGCAATCATAACATGACTGTATTAATTGCCGGCGGCGGTATCGCCGGACTTGCTCTGGGACTGACGTGTCATCAAATCGGCATCCCGTTCCGGATCTACGAGGCTGCGCCGGAAATCAAGCCGCTTGGTGTCGGCATCAACCTGCAGCCGAACGCGGTACGTGAGCTGTTCGAACTCGGGCTTGAGGACACCCTGCCCGAGGTAGGCGTCGAAACCCAGGAATTTGGCCTCTTCTCTAAGAAGGGCCTGGAGATCTGGACTGAACCGCGAGGAAAGTGGGCAGGATACAGCTGGCCGCAGTATTCCGTTCATCGCGGCCAGCTTCAGATGCTCCTTTACAAAACCCTGATCGCACGCGCGGGCCAAGACTGCGTTGTCACCGGGCAGCGAGCCATCGGATTTGCCAACACGGACACAGGAGCCCGCCTCGATCTGCGGTCCGCAAGCGATGACAGCAGATCTTCGGTAACCGGCAGCCTGGTCATTGGCGCTGACGGTATTCATTCCGCTATCCGCGCCCAAATTCATCCCGAGGAAGGGCCCCCCAAGTGGGGAGGAGCAGTGCTGTGGCGGGGAACCGCTCTTGCCAAACCCTTCCGCACCGGCGCGACGATGGTCATGATCGGCCACAAGACCCAACGTATCGTCGCCTATCCGATTACCAGGGCTGATCCCGGCACCGGACTTGCGGTGATCAACTGGATCGCTGAATTGAGCTATGATCCGGATGCGGGATGGAACAAGGAAGACTGGAACCGAGAAGCCAACATCGAAGACTTCCTGCCCCAGTTCGAGAATTGGAAATATGACTGGCTGGATCTGCCCGCTCTCGTCGCCGGTGCGGATCACGTTTACGAGTATCCAATGGTTGACCGGGATCCGGTCGACCACTGGACCGATGGCCATGTTACCTTGATAGGGGACGCGGCTCATGCCGCCTATCCTGTTGGTTCCAGTGGCGCAAGTCAGGCCATCGTGGACGCCCGCAAACTTGGCGCGGCTTTGCTTGAACATGGTGTGACCGCACAAGCCCTTGCAGCATATGAAGCGGAACTTCTGCCGGTGACCGCGAAAATAATCATGACAAACCGGGGAGCTGGCCCGGACGCTGTGCTTCAGGTGGTCGAGGACCGCTGCGGCGGAGACTTTCAGGACATCCACGACGTCATTTCCGCAGAGGAACTTTCAGGACATGCTGAAAAATACAAGGCAGTCGCGGGATTTGCCATCAAGGCCTTGAACGAACAACCACCAATTATCCCCGAGGGGGCCGCCGTATGAAGGAACGCAGCAGTCTGGAAAAGATTGTCCGGGCCATAGCCGGAGGGACCGCGCTTGCCGGCGGCGCTGTTCTGATCGGGATCGTCTTGATGACCTGTATCAGCGTGACAGGGCGCGGCTTGACGTCAATTGGCCTCACCCCCGTGGAAGGGGACTTCGAACTCGTCGAAATAGGAATCGGGTTTGCCGTCTTTGCATTCCTGCCCTGGTGTCACTTGCAGCGCGGGCATGCAACGGTCGAGCTCTTCACAGCGCGGTTCGGGAAACGGGTAAACAAATGGATCGACGTGCTGTCGGACCTTCTGTTCCTGCTTGTTTCCGGCCTTATTGCCTGGCGCCTCTGGCTCGGTATGCTCGACAAGAAATCCTACTTCGAAACAACCTTCATTCTGCAAATCGAGATCTGGCAGGCTTACGCTGCCTGCATGCTGGGGGCTGCTGTTTTCACACTCGTCAGCGCCTATCAGCTCGGTTGTAGCCTGAAACGCGCAATTCAATGAGGCCCTGATGTCCCGACTTGAAATTGGCCTCTGGTCCTTCCCTGTGCTCCTGCTTCTGATTTTCCTGCGGATCCCCATCGGACTCGCAATGTTTGTCGTTGGTCTGGTCGGCAGTTATGTCCTCAACGGCACGACGTTGATGACCTTCGCCCAGCTGAAACACATGACCTACGGGACGTTTTCCAGCTACTCCCTGTCAATCATTCCCCTGTTCCTTCTGATGGGCCAGTTCGCGACAATTGGCGGCATGTCCTCAAGTCTGTTTCGGGCATCGGAAGCGTGGCTCGGCCACAAAAAAGGCGGCGTGGCAATGTCGGCGGTCGGAGCCTGTGCCGGCTTCGGCGCAATCTGCGGATCTTCGCTGGCGACAGCGGCCACCATGGGACAGGTCGCTTTGCCGGAATTGCGCAAATACGGTTACTCCGGCGCGCTCGCGACAGGCGCGCTTGCCGCAGGCGGAACACTGGGCATCCTCATCCCTCCCTCGGTAATCCTGGTCATCTATGCCATCCTGACAGAGCAGAACATTGCCAAGCTCTTCACCGCGGCATTTCTCCCGGGTCTTCTGGCGGCCATAAGCTACATGATCGCCATTTATGTCTACACGCGCATCACCGGCGATACCGGCGAAACCCGTGAGCGCATCCCGTATCTGAAAAGATTCAAGGTTCTGCTGACGATATGGCCCGTTCTGGCGATTTTCATTGCCGTGATTGGAGGCATTTATACTGGCTGGTTCACCCCCACCGAGGCCGCCGCAATCGGGGCCGCGGGAACGGCCCTTGTCGCGCTGACCAACAAGACTTTGACCGGAAAAGCGCTGGTGCAGGCGATATTCGCCACGGCGACGTCCACAGGAATGATCTTCATCATCATCCTGGGGGCAGGCCTCTTCAACGCATTTCTGGCCACCACCCAGCTGCCGCAGGAGCTATCGACCTTTATCGCATCCCAGGGGTACAGCCCTTGGCTGGTCCTCACCTTCGTCCTGCTGCTCTACCTCGTCTTCGGGTGCGTTATGGATAGTCTCTCCATGGTCCTCCTGACCGTGCCCATTTTCTTTCCGGTCATGAGCGGACTGGATTTCGGCATGCCGGCTGGCGACTTCGGGCTCTGGTTCGGAATTCTGGTGTTGATCGTTGTGGAGGTCGGCCTCATTACGCCGCCCGTCGGGATGAACCTCTTCGTGATCAACGCCCTGGCCCAGAACGTATCCATCGCGGAAACCTTCAAAGGGGTCATCCCGTTTGTGTTGGCTGACATGATCAGGGTGGTCATCCTAGTGTTGTTCCCCAGCCTGACACTTGGCCTCGTCTGGCTGCTTTACTAGGCAAGATGAACAGGAGAGCGGAAAGGGCAAAATTTCCCGTCCTTTCCGCATCTGGCACTGGTATCCCTCAGAAATTTCGACATGATGCGCATCAGAAACAGGAGGAACGCCATGAATGCCACCACAAATGACAAACCCAAACGCATTCTTTTCACCGGCGGCAGCGGCAAGGCCGGACGACATGTCGTCCCCTATCTGCTGGATAAAGGCCACCGGGTTGTCAATGTAGACCTGACACCTCTTGAGCATCCCGGTGTTGACAACCTGACCGCCGACATCACCCAGTCCGGCGAGATGTTCAATGTCATGACGAGCTATGCCAACTTCAATGAGCTGGAGCCGGGAACGGGCGTGCCGTCATTCGATGCCGTGGTCCATTTTGCCGCCGTGCCCCGCATTCTGATCCACCCGGACAACAAGACATTCGCGGTCAATACAAT
>JBNKOQ010000183.1:0-6898 GCA_050294735.1 Roseibium sp.
GTCACCGGTATGGAGGCGCTGGCCTGGACGGCCGACGAGCACGAACTGCTGACCAGCCTGAGCCAGAGTCTCAGCGTCAAACCCGCCGATTTGCCGGACCGGATCAAGGCATTGGCCGATCAGGTAAAGGCCGCCGAAAAGCAACTGAAGGAAGCCCGCATGAAGGCCGCTGTCCACGGCATTGAAGCGCTACTAACCAAGGTCGAGCACATCACGCTCACCGACACGGTCGACAACATGCCGTTGCTGGCAGCCATGGCAGGCGAAGTCCCGATGGATGCATTGCGTGAACTGATGGACCGCTTGCGGCAGAAGCTGGAGAGCGGCGTCATTATTCTCGGTAGCCATGCCGACGGCAAAGCCTGCTTCATGTGCTCAGTCAGCGATGATCTGGTGAAGGAGGGGATTCATGCCGGCAAGCTGATCGGCGCGGTCGCCAAGCTCGCCGGCGGCGGAGGTGGCGGCAAGCCCGACAAGGCCCAGGCTGGCGGCAAGGATGGTTCCAAGGTTGCCGACGCCATCAAGGCCGTGCCCGGATTGCTGAAGGAAATGCATAGCTAGGCTGCTGTTTCGATGGCGAAGAAACGCAATGCTTCCTGGCGGCGTTGGTTTTCCAACCAGCGCCTGATTTCCGCCGAGGCGATTCTGCTGGTCGGGCTACTGGATAATCTCATGGAGAACTATGTCCGGGGCCTTTCCTGTTCGGACGCCGTGAAAACGCTTTTCTTCATGCTTTCCACGGTTGGCGCTTTCGGGCTCCTGCTTTCCGTTGCCGTTTTGTTGGCAAAGCGATCGCTCGCCCACGGACACAAGCTGTTCCAGTCGCTCCCGATCTCGACCCCGTATCTGGTTATGCATGGTTTGGTACTGGCTGGCATCTATTGGCTCTACGCGAACTACTATTGATGCGTCGGCGTCATTCCCCTGAAAGCGAAAGGACGTCGAGAAACAGTTGCAGCGTGCCGGTCATGTACTTGTCCTTGCGGAGCAGGATGTAGAGATTGCGCCGGAGTTTCAGGAACGGCGTGTTCAGTTCAACCAGTGTTCCATTTTCGAGATCCTCCTGAACGGTCAGCCGCGATAGGCAGCTGATCCCGAGTCCGTTTTTGACGGCCCGCTTGATGGCTTCGCTGTGACCCAGTTCATGACGGATGGACAGGCTGCCCGGCAGGCTTTCCACGGCCCGTTCGAAGATGGAGCGCGTACCGGAACCGCGTTCGCGCAGCACCCATTCGGCGGAAACCAAATCCTTGGGAAGGACTTTCTTTTTTGCGGCTAGCGAGTGACCCGGATGGGCGAAAACGATCAGTTCGTCCTCGCGCCAGATCCGCGTTTCAATGTTCGGATCGCTGCACGGCCCTTCAATGAATCCAACGTCGATCTCGCACGCCAGCACCGCGGCGATAATCTGTTCGGTGTTTCCCACCCGCAGGGCGATCCGCGCACGTGGATGTTCGTGGGAAAAACGGGACAGAATGCCGGGCATGAGGTAGTTGCCAATGGTCGAGCTGGCTCCCGTTTTGAGTTCGCCGCCGGTTCCATCGGCATCGGTAAACATTCCCTCGATTTCGTGGGTCCGAGCAAGCAGTTCAAGCGCCCGAGGACGCAGGAGTTTCCCGTTTTCGTTGAGGGCCAGTTTTTTTCCGAAGCGATCGAATAGCAGTTCGCCAAGTTGCCGTTCGAGTTCCGCCAGCGCCATGCTGGCGGCGGATTGCGAGATCGAGGCGTCTTCCGCCGCCCGGCTCACGTTGCCGCGATGGGCGATAGCGCAGAAAACCTCTAGCTGACGAAGCGTGATGTTCATGGAGTTCTTATATCATAAAAATTGATAACTACAATAAATACGATGAATTGGATTAATTAGACATAAAAGCGTATCAACTACCCGTGTTTTAAATGGGGTTGAACATGAATTTACCGAATAGAAAAATAATTCCAGGATTGCTGGCCGCCATCGCCTTGGCCGTGCTGTCGATGTTTCTCTCTAAGGTGATACCCCTGCCGGGCGCGATTTGCCTAGCGATCCTGATCGGGATGGTGGCGGGCAACCTGATGCCGGAGGAGCATCTGTTTTCGGCGGGTTTTGATTTTGCGGACCACGCCATTCTTCCGGCGGCGATTGCGTTGATGGGAAGCGAGCTGGAACTTCACGCTATGGGGCACACCGGCATGGACGCGTTTCTTGTGGCGATTCCGGCCATGCTGCTGGCGATTCTTGTTTCCCTTCCGCTCGGTCGTCTGCTTGGTTTTTCAGGGCATTCGGCTCTGATGCTCGGGATCGGGAATTCGGTCTGTGGTTCCTCTGCGGTGCTGGCGAGCGCGCCGGCTCTGAAGGTCCGCAAGCACGAAGTGCCGGTGGCGATCGCAGCCGTCAATCTGATGGGAACGGTCGGCATGTTTGTGTTGCCGGGGCTCGCTACGGCGTTGAAGCTGTCGGCGGACCAGACCGCCAACCTGATCGGCGGCAGCCTTCAGGCGGTGGGGCAGGTGGCGGCTTCCGGCTTTGCGGTTTCCGGCGATGTGGGCAACCATGCCTTGGTTGTAAAAATGATGCGTGTACTGATGATCGGTCCGCTGGTCGTGCTGCTCCATCATCTTTTTCACACGCCGGATGTTGCGGGAAAACGGCGCCTGCCGCGCATGCCCGGCTATATTCTCGGTTTTCTGTTCTTCGCCGTGCTAGCCAGCCTGTTGCCGGCCAGCCATGTGGTTATGCTGGATATCCGGCTTGCAGCCAAGGTGCTGATGGTGGTGGCAATGGTCGCGGTCGGAAGCCGCATCCGGTTCCGCTCCCTGCTGGTCCACGGACCCAAAGCCATGCTGCTGGTGGGCGGGCTTAGCCTGGTTCAGACCGGAACGGTTTTGTTGTTACTCAAATGGACGCATTGATTCGCATCGCATGCTGCTATTACCTGGGACTAATCGGACTCCGTGCAAAGATGACGGATACGGGGTGACGGTTTGACGGTCTGTATGACGAATGTTATCAACTTTCTTCAAGGTTTCCGCGCGGTGCGGTCAGCCAGAAAGGAAGGGTCGCGATGAATGATTCTGGAAAACTATCCCGTTCTGATTTCTTCAAAGGTGCCGGTTTGGTTGTGGGCGCTACCGTCGTGACAGGCGGACAGGTCCAGGCCGCCGAGGAAAACGCAAAATCGCCCCAGGGTGGCGTTCCGCTGCGTAAACTAGGCAAGACCGATCTGATGCTTCCGGCCGTTTCGCTGGGCACCGGGCCGGCGCAGGATGTCAATGTGATCAAGTCCGCCATCGCACAGGGTATGACCTTTATTCACACCTCGACCGAATACAAGGGGGGCGTTTCCATCAATCATGTCGCCGAGGCGATCAAGGGCCAGACGGATAAGGTGCAGATCGGGTTGAAGATTACCTGGGCTCCGGATGACGATTATGCCATGGACAAGGCGCTCGAAACACTCGGTGTTGACAGCGTCGATATCGCTTTTTTCAACCTGCACAACGCCAACGATGTAAAGCAGGAAAAATACAAGGCCGGCGCCGAACGCTGGAAAAAGGCCGGGAAGTTCAAGTACATCGGTCTGACCTCACACGGCGATGTGGACAACTGCCTGACGGCCGCGCTGGACCAGGGGTTCTACGATGCGCTCATGCCGGCCTATTCCATGGTGGACGAGGAAAAATTCCTTCCGATCTTCGAGCGGGCGGCAAAGGAGGGCGTCGGCATCGTCTTGATGAAATCAGGGCGTGGGGTGCAAGGTGCCTACGAAGACGCCGTACCGCACTATCTTGCGACGCCCGGGATCACGACGATCAACAAGGGCGCCAATTCATTTGCGGAAGTCAAGAAGCTGGTCGATGCCGCGAAGGCGAAACCGGATCCGCAGGCGGGCGTGCGGTTGCGCAACTCGGCCAGGGTGGCCATGAGCGGCCATTGCCTGATGTGCGGTGTATGCACGTCCAGCTGTCCTAAGGGCCTGCAGGTATCGGATGTGGTCCGCTGCTCGGACTACTACATGGAAAACGCCGAATATGTGCAGATGGCCTTTGACACCTATCGTGGTCTGCGACGGACCCCGTCGTTGTCGGTTTGCGGCGATTGCAGCATTTGCGAGCGGGCCTGCCCGAATGGGGTGCCGGTGGCGCATCATATCCGCCGGGCCGAAACGGCGCTGGCCTAGGAAACGACCATGCTTCCTCGTGTTCTTCTGATAGCGGGATGGATTCTCCCGGTCGTGGTGCTTCTGTTGTTTCTCGTAAAGGGGCAGTTCTACAATCCGGCCTTTTTTACGCCGCCGGCCTCGGAAGTAACGGCCCTGCCGATTCCCGTTTCTTTAGGAAGCTGGGTGCTGACCGACGGGGTTTTTCTTCCCGCCGACCGCATGTTCGAGAAGATCAACGGAAAGTCCGACTACTATCTCCAATATGGCGCAATGGATCTCAGCAGCGGTGAATGGGAAGCCAGCGGCCAGCTTTGGGACATGTACCTCTACCACTTCGAGGCGGAGCAGGGGGCCCGCGGATCGTACAACGGGGAAAAGCCGGTCGAAGGCCAACCGCTTGAAGGCGTGGAAGGCTACACGCTTCCCGGTCAGGTGGCGTTGACGGTTGGGACATACTATCTTCAGCTTAATGCGCTGACCGCGGGTGCGGACACCGCGCCCGCCATTGAACTGGCCAAGGCGCTGATCCCGCATCTCAGTCAAACGGGGGACGGCGAAAGCGGTGTAGATCAGGTGGATCTGGTCGCATTGGCGGGCAACGATATAGCCGGCGATGCCGAGGGCTTTATTCCCGAGAATGCATTCGGGTTTTCCTCGTTCAATAAGGTGCGCACGGTCGATGTTTCACTGAACAGTAATGCGGCCGTCTGGTTTACCACCGCGGGCGATGATGCAACCGTCGCGGCCTATTCCGAGGAGCTGGCGATGTATGGCGGGGAAGAGCTCTTTACGGAAGGCGGAGCTTCGGGGGGCTCTATGTTTGGATCGTGGAGCATCGCCGGCGTGATCGATGGACAGGTCTGGGGCGTGCAGAACGCGACCTCGCGTGAAGCACTGATGGACCATTGGAATATCTTGAAGGAGCGGATGGAAGAAAATGAATAATTCATCATCCGAACGCAGAATGTTTATGAAGCGCGTGGGTGCGGCCGCCGGCTTTGCCGCTGGAACCGCTGCGGTCGGTGCGTTCTTCCATAACCGCAATCTGGTTCCTTCCGGCGAAACCGCCAAACTTATTCCCTCGTTTGCGGTACCCGGAACGGAGGGCATGATGACCGTGGCCGAAGGCACGGACCCGGCGTTGGCGGTGCGCGCGGCGTTGCAGGAGCTCGGTGGCATCGAGCGCTTCGTCAGGGCGGGCGACCGGGTTTTAATCAAGCCCAACTGCGCCTTCGATCGGCCTCCGCATCTCGGGGCCACCACCTCGCCGGAGGTAACGGCCGAAGTCGTCCGGCAATGCGTGGCTGCCGGTGCGCAGGTGCGCGTGATCGACAACCCGATCAACAATCCCGAGGGGTGCTTTGTCAAGTCCGGCCTGATGGATGCCGTCGGTTCCGCCGGCGGCGAGGTATGGCTTCCGACCGCTTCGTTATTCGGACAGGTGAAGGTGGGTTCGTTGCGGATTCCCGACTGGGAGGCACTCTATCGTCCGCTCGACTGGGCCGATAAACTGATCGGAATTCCAACCGTCAAGTCGCACAACCTCAGCAAGGCCACATTGACCATGAAAAACTGGTATGGCCTGCTGGGCGGACCGCGCAACCGGTTGCATCAGGCGATCAACGAGGTGATTGCAGACCTGGGACAGTTCATCACACCGACGCTCGTGGTACTCGATGGCTCGCGCCTGCTGGTGTCGAATGGGCCGACCGGCGGCAGTCCGTCCGACGTGAAACCGGGCAACGTGATTGTGGCTGGAACCGACCAGGTGGCGATCGACTGTTTTGGTGTGCAGTTGCTGGGGCTTGATCCGAACGATGTTTCCTATCTGGCCATGGCCGCCAAGCTGGGACTCGGTGTGTTGAGTCAGGAAAACCTGAAGCTGTTCAAGAAGGTGCAGGCAACCTCATGAGAAAGCTGCGCCGTTATTATCAGGGATTCTTCCTCGGCCTGTTCGTCGTCGCGTTCACACTGACGGCACAGGGCTGGCTGAAGGGATATCCGGTTACACTGTTCCTCGACAGCTCGGCGCTCAATGCGGTCGGCACACTGCTGTCTGCCCATAACATCGCCTACACCATGGGAATCGGTTTGCTGATTCTGGTGTTGACGCCGTTTCTTGGACGCTTCTTCTGTGGATGGATCTGCCCGCTCGGTACCTTGTTCCATCTTGCATCGCGCTGGCTGCGTCCGAAGAAGGTGAAGGACCGTATCCGGCAGAATTTCCACAGTCCGGCACAGATCTACAAATATCTGATTCTTATTGTGCTGCTCCTCTCTAGCGCCTTCGGTTTCATGCAGGTTGGTCTGTTCGATCCAATCGCTTTGCTGACCCGTACCTGCCAGGCGCTGGTATCGCCGGGCATGCGGCTCGGCTGGATGCTGATCGCGATCTTCACCGTGCTCTTCCTGCTGAACGCGTGGAAGCCTCGCTTCTGGTGTCGCTACATCTGCCCGTTGGGGGCGTTGCTCGGGACCGCGTCCAAATTCATTCCCGGCGGTGTTGTTCGCGATCTGCATAAATGCACCGATTGCGGACTATGCAACCGCGACTGCATCGGCGCATGCAGCCCCGATCAAAAGACCCGCATGGCCGAATGCTTCATGTGCTGGAACTGCATCGAGGATTGCCCCGAGAAGGCACTGGCCTGGCAATGGATGCCGAAGGAAGAGGAGCTCAACCGCGAAGTCGGCGTATCGCGTCGCGCATTCTTCGGCACGGCCGTGGCCGGTGGTGCCACGGTGATTGCGTTGAAATC
>JBNKOQ010000184.1:0-6872 GCA_050294735.1 Roseibium sp.
CTCGATGTCCCGATCGCAAGGCTCTCGGTCGCGGAACAGCAGCGGATCGAGATTCTCAAGGCGTTGGTGCTGGGCGCGCGCATCTTGGTCCTGGATGAGCCGACTGCCGGTGTGGACGTGGAATTGCGTCACGACATGTGGCGGATCGTTGAAAAGCTGAAGGATCGCGGCGTCACCATCATCCTGACGACCCATTATATCGAAGAAGCCGAAGAGATGGCGGACCGGGTCGGCGTCATCAACAACGGCGAAATCATCCTGGTCGAGAACAAGGATGCCTTGATGCGGAAGCTCGGGCGCAAGCAACTGACACTGCAGCTGCACGAGCCGATCGGGCAGGTTCCCGGGGAGCTGTCTGCTTACAAACTTGTTATCGGCGACGGGGGCAGTTCGTTGACCTACACCTATGACACCCAGAGCGCGCGAACGGGTATCACATCCCTGTTGCAGGCGCTTTCGGATGCCGGGATACGCTTCAGTGACCTTCAAACGACGCAGAGCTCCCTTGAGGACATCTTCGTCGGTCTCGTGACGGAGAAATCATGACTGTTCAGGTGAGACAGGCGCGTCCGGACGAGGCAAAAGCTCTGACTGAGCTGGTCCTGCTTTCCAAGCAGTCGAACGGCTACGACGATGCGTTCATCGTGCAATGCGTGGATGAGCTGACTGTCACCGAAGCACGGATTTCCTCGGAAGTGTTCCTTGTCGCCGATGATGGCAACAAGGTTCTCACCGGCTGTGCGAGCCTCCTCGTCGGGGCGGACGGGAAAGACGCGGAAATCAGGACGTTCTTTGTTGCCCCCGACCGGAAGCGGCAGGGCATCGGGCGTTTGCTGTGGAGCGGTCTCCTCGGGCATGCCCGTTCGCTCGCATTGACTGGTCTTTATCTCGATGCGGATCCGGCTGCCGTGCCATTTTATGAAAGTCTCGGGTTCCGGGTGGTTGGCGAGAACCCGTCTGGGTCCATCCCCGGACGGTTTATCCCCCATATGAAACTCTTGGATGAAGTCCTGACGCAGGAAGAAAACCAATGAACTATCAAGCGATCAAGGCCATCTATTCCTATGAGATGGCACGGACCCTGCGAACGATCATGCAATCGATTGTCTCGCCGGTGATCTCGACGTCGCTTTACTTTGTCGTCTTCGGCGCGGCCATCGGCTCGCGCATTTCCGAAGTCGATGGGGTCTCCTACGGCGCGTTTATCGTGCCGGGGCTGATCATGCTGTCGTTGATGACACAGAGCCTGTCGAACGCCTCCTTCGGCATCTACTTCCCGCAGTTTACCGGAACTGTTTTCGAAATCCTCTCCGCGCCAGTGTCCTTCCTGGAAATCACCATCGCTTTTGTCGGGGCTGCTGCAACCAAAGCTGTTCTGGTCGGAGTGATCATCTTCATCACAGCGGCCTTTTTTGTGGATCTGGAGGTGCAGCATCCTGTGTGGATGGTGACCTTCTTCCTGCTGACTGCGATCACCTTTGCGCTGCTCGGTTTCATCATTGGCATCTGGGCCGATAATTTCGAGAAGCTGCAGTTCGTGCCGCTGCTGATCGTCACGCCGCTGGCCTTTCTGGGCGGCAGCTTCTATTCCATCTCCATGCTGCCGCCGGTCTGGCAGAAGATCACACTGCTCAATCCTGTGGTCTATCTGATTTCCGGTTTCCGCTGGAGCTTCTACGGGAAAGCGGACGTCAGTCTGTGGCTATCCCTGACCATGACGATGGTTTTCCTTGGCATTTGCCTTCTGGTGATCCGCTGGATCTTCAAAACCGGCTATAAATTGAAGGCATGAGGAACGTTATGTATTTCAAACCATTCTTCCGGCAGGCTGCATCATGCGGTCTTGCTGTCTTTCTCGCCGCCTGTCAGACGGCCGGACCCACGGCGCCGACTGTCCAGGCGCCGCAGCCTGCGGCCACGGCGACTGTTGCCGCTGTCTCCTACGCACCGGCATCGACCGGTGTTGCGCGCGGCTATTCGGAGTTCGTCATGGACCTGGCGACCGGCGCCGAACTGTCCTCGGTCAATCCGGATGCGCCACGTTTCCCCGCGTCCCTGACCAAGATGATGACACTCTATATCCTGTTCGAGAAGGTGCAGTCCGGACAATACACTCTGTCGTCTCAGCTCACCGTGTCGGCCAATGCGGCGCGGCAGCCCCCGGCGAAACTCGGTCTGAAGCCTGGCGGGACCATTACGGTGGAGCAGGCCGCGCGGGCGCTGGCGGTGAAATCGGCCAATGATGTCGCTGTGGTGATTGCCGAGAATATTTCCGGCAGCGAGGCGGCCTTTGCGGCGCAAATGACGTCGAAGGCGAAAGCGCTGGGCCTGAGCCACACCCGGTTCGTCAATGCCAGCGGCTTGCCGGATCCGGCCCACGTGACAACGGCGCGGGATATGGCGAAGCTTGGCCGTGCGCTGAAAACACGCTTTCCCCAATATGGCTCGTTTTTCACCGCGCAGTCCTTCACCTTCAACGGCCGCCGTTACCGGGCGACCAACAACCTACTTGGCAAGGTTCCCGGAGTGGATGGGCTGAAGACCGGACACATCAGTCTTGCCGGCTATAATCTGGTGGCGACGGCTCATCGCGGCGGCAAGCGCCGGCTGGTGGTCGTCATGGGCGGCAAGAGCGAAAGCGCCCGGGACAAGCAAGTAACAGCGCTTTTGAACGGCAGTTTTTAAGGTTCCGGTTTGATGCCATGACAATCAGGGTCAAGGCCGGTGAGCCCTGGCCTTGACTGCTCCCTCAAGCCGCGCTGACGATCGAAATGCGGTTGCGCCCGGCATGTTTGGATTCATAAAGGCGCTCGTCGGCCAGCTGCAGCAGCTGCTTGTAGTCGAGACCTTTGCCCTGGCCGTGATAGATCCCGGCAGATAAGGTCAGACGCAGATCATCCGGTGCGAACCGCAAGGGCTGGTTTGCCACCATGGCCCGGATGCGCTCCGCGATTTCAAAGGCTTTGGCATGGCTGATATCCGGCATGAGAGCGGCGAATTCTTCTCCGCCAATCCGGGCCAGACAATCCTGCTCCCGCATGTGCCAGCGCATGATGTCGCTGCATATCTGCAGGGCCTCGTCTCCAGCTCCGTGACCGAACCGGTCGTTGACAGATTTGAAGTGATCAAGATCGAACTGCACCACCGCAAATGAGGGGCGGTCGGGATTTTCCAGAAGCTGTTTCAGGCGGTGGGTAAATTCGCGCCGGTTGAAGGCACCGGTCAACGGATCCCGGTGCGCCGTCTCGCGCTGCTCTGCGGCCTTGCGTTCAAAGGCCAGCGCCAGGGTGAAGGCTCCGCTTGCCGTCGCGAAAACCAGGGCAATGGTGAGATGGATCGAAAGCAGAAGATCATCGGGCAGACCGAGGCCCATGTCCCGGCCTTCCATAACCCCTTGAACCACCCGCAAGGCGAAAGATGTTCCCATCAGTGCAAAGCTGAAGGCCAGACCATAGCGCGATGACAGGCCATCGGATCGCTTCTCCCAGTATTCCGCGGCCGTTGCCCAGGCCAGATACAGCAGCATGAGATTGGTGACCGAGTAGGTCAGTGCATAGTTGTTGCTTAATTGGGCGGGTAGACTGATGGCAACGAGAAGACCGAGTGGGGCCCAGAGCCTGAGTGGATCGGCTTTGTATCCGTTGAACTGCATGGCGCTGTGGTTGTGGAGGGCAAACCCGGCGATCAAAAGTCCGTTCGGCACCAGGAAAACCAAAAGTTCCGGTAGCTCAGTCTCGCCTATGTAGAACAGCATCGCCAGTGCGAGAAGCAGGTTTCCGAAAATCCAGGTGCGCGGAAAGCGTTCGGACTTCATGTCGTGAAAGGCTGCCCAAAAGGATGCGGAAAACACAGTTAAGATAAGAGCAATCGAGGCAAGCAATGAAAACTTGTCCATAGCGGTATGACCCTTGAAACAAAGCAAACTGGTAAAAATAGGATTGTTGTTTTGCGGGAGACTACGGAGGGCCCCTTGCGGGGGTCTTACCGAATTCATTACAATTTTATCGAAATAAGAAATTAAATTCCGACTGGTTTGTTTGAAGTTTTGTCATGCCGGCTTAAGCCCCTGAAGGATATTAAGTCTTGGTGTTTTTGACAGTGTATTACGGTTTGTTCATGTTCTCACGTAACGTCGGTTTTCCCCGTTTTCCTTCCCGCTCGGTGCCTTTCGCAGGATAGGCCGGTGGGGCACCTGTAGGCCCGGTCAAAATGCAGAAAAGGTCCGTTGTTTCCAGCGGGCTTTTCGGGCGTTTGAATAAAACGCTCAGGTCTTGGACTTGTCGACCAATCGGGTCTTTGGGGCGTTGGACTTGATAGCAAAATTGCCATTGCTTAAGTGGTGACTTAACTATTGACATAAGCTCCTGGACAGCTAATAGTTAAGTCAATGCCTAACTATCAAGATCAACTCGACACGGTTTTTCAGGCGCTGGCGGATGGTAACCGCCGGGCGATGATTGATCACCTGAGCAAGGGGGATCTGTCCGTCTCCGACTTGTCGGCGCCACTTGGGATTTCCTTGCCGGCGACGCTGCAGCATTTGTCGGTTCTGGAGGCGGCAGGGCTGGTTCAAAGCCGCAAGCTTGGCCGGGTCCGCACCTGCAGCCTGGACCGGACCGCGTTATCCCAGGCAGAAAAATGGATCCATGAGCGCCGTCAGTTCTGGGAGAACAGGCTCGACGCCCTTGGTGAATTTTTAGCCGAACCCGATAATACCAAAGCGAAGGAAGATTTATGACCCAGTCGCGTAATGTCGTTCACGCTACTTTTTCGCTGGAGCGGACCTATCCAGTCGCGAAGCAGAAAGTGTTCGCGGCCTTTGCCGATGCCGCAAGCAAGAGCGCATGGTTTACCGGCCTGGAGGGCGACCACAAGCTCGACTTCCGCGTTGGCGGGCGGGAAAGCAGCCTAGCCAGGATGCCCAATGGCGGCGACATGGCCTATGAGGCGCTCTATCTGGATATCGTCGACATGGAGCGCATCATCTATGCCTACGAAATGCGCTTTGGAGATAAGCGCATCTCTGCAACCCTGACGACGGTGGAACTGGCCGAGGTGGACGGCGGCACGACGCTGAAGCTGACCGAGCAGGGCGCTTATCTCGACGGTTTCGACGGTCCGGCCTTTTGGGAGCGTGGCACCACGTCACAGCTCGACAGGCTGGGGCAGTTTCTTGAGAACATTTGACCTATTGCAGGCCTAACAAAAAAGCCGGGACAGCGTCCCGGCTTTTTATTGCAATTTTTCCGACAGGCCCCGGCTCTTCGTCTTGTCGACCATTCGGGTCTTTGGGGCGTTGGACTTGATCCCCCGCGGCCTGCCTTTGGCAGGCGCAAGGGGTTCATGTCTTGGTCAAGTCCAACGCGGGCAAGGCCTTAGTTCTTGGACTTGTCGACGAGGGCGTTGGACTTGATCCAGGGCATCATGCCGCGGAGCTTTTCGCCGACTTCCTCGATCTGGTGACGGTCGTTGAGACGGCGGGTTGCCTTGAACTTGGCGGCGCCGGCACGGTATTCCTGCATCCAGTCGGAGGTGAACTTGCCGCTCTGAATGTCTGTCAGAACGCGCTTCATCTCGGCCTTGGTTTCGTCGGTAACGATGCGCGGACCGGTGACATACTCGCCCCACTCAGCGGTGTTGGAGATGGAGTAGTTCATGTTGGCGATGCCGCCTTCATAGATCAGGTCGACGATCAGCTTCACTTCGTGCAAGCACTCGAAGTAAGCCATTTCAGGGGCGTAACCGCCTTCAACCAGTGTTTCGAAGCCAGCGCGGATCAGCTCGACGAGACCGCCGCACAGAACAGCCTGTTCACCGAAGAGATCGGTTTCACACTCTTCCTGGAAGGTGGTTTCGATGATGCCGGAGCGGCCGCCGCCAACGCCACAAGCGTAGGACAGGCCAAGATCGTGGGCGTTGCCGGATGCGTCCTGATGAACGGCGATCAGGCAAGGCACGCCGCCGCCCTTCTGGTATTCGCCGCGAACCGTGTGGCCAGGGCCCTTCGGAGCAACCATGAGAACGTCGACGGTGGACTTCGGCTCGATCAGGCCGAAATGCACGTTCAGGCCGTGGGCGAAGGCAATCGCCGCGCCGTCGCGGATGTTGGCCGCGATGTGATCCTTGTAGATGTCAGCCTGGAGTTCGTCCGGCGTTGCCATCATCATCAGGTCGGCCCAGGCCGCAGCGTCGGCCACGGTCATGACCTTGAAGCCGTCAGCTTCGGCCTTCAGAGCAGTGGTGGAGCCTTCGCGCAGGGCAACGGCGATTTCGGTGCAGCCGCTGTCCTTCAGGTTCATGGCATGGGCGCGGCCCTGTGAGCCGTAACCGATGATGACAACTTTCTTGGACTTGATGAGGTTCAGATCGGCGTCGCGATCGTAATAAACACGCATGGGTTTTCCTTTCTCCCGTTATGCCCGGGGCCCGGTCTCTCTCTGGCCGGTGCCCGGATGTTTGCAAAACTCGATGTGGCCCGGCGCCTCAGGTGCCGAACAGCTTGTAGAACCTGTCGACCGCGACCTCGGCCTGTCCCTGAAGGTCGCGTTCTTCCGCGCTGGCGGTGTCGCCAAGCAGAAGACGAATGTGCACGTCGCGTACGGCGAGGCCATAAAGCACCTGATAGGCCTCCTCGGCGTCGTCGAACTTGAGATAACCGCGGTGCCGGCCCGCTTCCAGTAAGGCGCGGGCCTTGGCGCTGATCATATGTTTGCCGCGCACCAGAAGCAGACGCCCAAGGCGGCTATCATCGCGGTTGGACTGGCCGATGGACAGTCGGTTGAGGGCGACGGATGTTTCCCCAAACAGAACCGCCAGCAGCTCCGCGGCAAAGGCGATCAGATGGGTGCGGAAGGTGTCCGCATCCGCTGCTG
>JBNKOQ010000185.1:0-6838 GCA_050294735.1 Roseibium sp.
AAGCCGGAAGCTGCGCCTGCTGTGGCCGAGAAGGAGCCTGAGCTCCTCAAGGAAGCCCGTGGCGGCAAGCCGGACGATCTGAAGCAGCTGAAGGGCGTTGGTCCGAAGCTGGAAGCCACGCTGAATGAGCTCGGCTTCTACCACTTCGATCAGGTTGCCAGCTGGGGTGCGGCGGAAATCGCCTGGGTCGACAGCCGGTTGAAGTTCAAGGGCCGGATCGAGCGGGACGGATGGATCGCTCAGGCCAAGATCCTCGCCGAAGGCGGGGAAACGGAATTCTCCAAGCGCGTTGCCGCGGGCGATGTGCCCTCGAGCAAGAACGAAGAGTAGGGGGAAGAGATGCTGAAAGATCAGGATCGGATCTTCACCAATATCTACGGTCTTCATGACTGGGGTCTCGATGGTGCGAAAAAGCGCGGTCAGTGGGACAATACCAAGGCCTTGATCGACAAGGGGCGCGACTGGATCATCGACGAGATGAAGGCATCGGGCCTGCGTGGCCGTGGTGGTGCCGGGTTCCCGACCGGTTTGAAATGGTCGTTCATGCCCAAGGCGTCCGACGGTCGGCCGGCTTATCTCGTCGTCAATGCCGATGAATCCGAACCGGGCACCTGTAAGGACCGGGAAATCCTGCGCCATGACCCGCACACGCTGGTCGAGGGATGTCTGGTTGCCGGTTTCGCCATGGGCGCCATCGCTGCCTACATCTACGTGCGCGGCGAGTTCATCCGCGAACGTGAGCGCCTGCAGGCTGCTATCGATCAGGCTTATGACGCTGGCCTGATCGGCAAGAACAACAAGAACGGCTATGATTTCGACATCTATGTCCATCATGGCGCCGGGGCGTACATCCGCGGCGAGGAAACGGCGTTGCTGGAAAGTCTCGAAGGCAAAAAGGGCCAGCCCCGGCTGAAGTCACCGTTCCCGGCGAACGTCGGTCTCTACGGCTGCCCGACCACGGTGAACAACGTTGAATCGATTGCTGTCGCTCCAACGATCCTGCGCCGTGGCGGTGCCTGGTTCTCCGGACTTGGCAAGCCGAACAACGCGGGCACCAAGCTGTTCTGCGTCTCCGGGCATGTCAATCAGCCGGCGACCTTCGAGGAAGAGCTCGGAATTCCGTTCTCCGACATGATCGAAAAGCATTGCGGCGGAATTCGCGGCGGTTGGGACAATCTGCTTGCGGTCATTCCGGGCGGATCTTCGGTCCCCTGTCTGACGGCCGAGCAGATCAAGGACACGCCGATGGACTTCGATACGCTTCGGGGTCTTGGCTCGGGTCTTGGGACGGCCGCGGTGATTGTGATGGACAAGTCCACCGATATCATCAAGGCAATCGCCCGGTTGAGCTATTTCTACAAGCATGAGAGCTGCGGACAGTGTACACCCTGCCGGGAGGGAACCGGCTGGATGTGGCGTGTCATGGAACGCATGGTCAAGGGCAACGCGTCACGCGAAGAAATTGACATGCTGTTCACGGTGACCAAGCAGGTCGAAGGTCACACAATTTGTGCACTCGGCGATGCGGCTGCATGGCCGATCCAGGGTTTGATCAAGAATTTCAGACCGGTGATCGAACAGCGCATCGATGACTATGTCGCCAAGGCAAAGCCTGCGGCAATGGTCGCAGCCGAGTAACGCGGAACGGGATTTGGAGAGCAGGCGATGACAAAGCTGATCATCGACGGCAATGAGGTAGACGTCCCGGCGGACTACACGCTGTTGCAGGCATGCGAGGAAGCAGGCGCGGAAGTGCCGCGCTTTTGTTACCACGACCGGCTGTCGATTGCGGGTAACTGCCGCATGTGCCTCGTTGAGGTGAAGGGTGGGCCGCCCAAGCCAACCGCTTCCTGTGCGATGTCGGTCAAGGACCTGCGTCCCGGCCCGAACGGCGAACCGCCGGTCGTTGAAACCAAGAGCCCGATGGTCAAGAAGGCCCGCGAAGGGGTGATGGAGTTTCTGCTCATCAACCATCCGCTGGATTGCCCGATCTGCGACCAGGGCGGCGAGTGCGACCTGCAGGACCAGGCGATGGCCTACGGTGTCGGCGCCTCCAGGTTCCAGGAAAACAAGCGCGCGGTCGAGAACAAGCATCTGGGGCCGCTGGTCAAGACGATCATGACCCGCTGCATCCATTGCACCCGCTGTGTCCGTTTCACCACGGAAGTCTGCGGCGTGTCCGACATGGGCCTGATTGGCCGTGGCGAGGATGCGGAAATCACCACCTATCTGGAAGCCGCGCTTTCCTCCGAGATGCAGGGCAACGTTGTTGACCTTTGCCCGGTTGGCGCTCTGACGTCCAAGCCTTACGCCTTCCATGCCCGCCCGTGGGAACTGATCAAGACCGAAAGCATCGACGTGATGGACGCGGTCGGGTCCGCGATCCGCGTCGACACGCGCGGCAAGGAAGTCATGCGCATCATGCCGCGTCTCAATGAGGCGGTGAATGAAGAGTGGATTTCGGACAAGACCCGGTACATCTGGGATGGACTGAAAACCCAGCGTCTGGACCGGCCCTATGCCAAGAAGGACGGCAAGCTTCAGCCCGTCTCCTGGTCGGAAGCCTTCCAGATTATTGCTGACAAGGTCACGAAACTCGATGGCTCGAAAATCGGCGCGGTTGCCGGGGATCTTGCAAGCGTCGAGGAAATGTTTGCCCTCAAGACGCTGATGACGTCGCTTGGCTCGGCCAACATCGACTGCCGTCAGGACGGGGCAGCGCTTGATCCGGCCAAGGGCCGTGCCAGCTATATCTTTAACGCCACCATCGAAGGCATTGAAGACGCGGACGCGGTCCTCATCATCGGTTCCAATCCGCGCCTTGAGGCTCCCGTTCTCAATGCAAGGATCCGCAAGCGCTGGCGCCGCGGCGACCTCAAGGTCGGTGTGATCGGTGAAGCTGCGGACCTGACCTATGCAACGACTTACCTCGGTGCCGGAACAGAGACGCTGGCTGATCTGGTGGCCGGCAAGAACAGCTTCATCGATGTGCTCAAGGGTGCAAAGAAGCCACTGATCATTGTTGGGCAGGGCGCTCTGGCGCGGGTTGATGGTGTTTCGGTTCTGGCCAATGCCGCCAAGCTGGCAGCAAGTGTCGGTGCTGTCAGCGACGAATGGAACGGTTTCTCCATCCTGCACACGGCGGCCTCGCGGGTCGGCGGTCTCGATATCGGCTTTGTGCCGGGTGAGGGCGGCAAGTCGATTGCAGCCATGCAGGATGCTGCCTCCAAAGGTGACCTGGAAGCTCTTTTCCTCCTTGGTGCGGATGAGCTGGACACAACAGCGTTTGGCGATGCCTTTGTGGTCTACATCGGCACGCACGGCGATCGCGGCGCACATCGTGCGGATGTGATCCTGCCGGGTGCTGCCTACACGGAAAAGTCGGGCATCTATGTGAACACGGAAGGCCGCGTCCAGATGGGTGACCGGGCCGGGTTCCCTCCGGGCGAGGCGCGGGAAGACTGGGCGATCCTCCGGGCGCTGTCGGCTGTTCTCGGCAAGACGCTGCCATTCGATTCGCTTGGGGGCTTGCGTTCCCTTCTTTCAGAAACGCATCCGCATTTTCTGTCCATCGATGCAATCGAAGCCGGGTCTGCCGCCGAGATTACCGAACTGGCCAAGGATGCGGGCAACATGGAAGCGGCGGGCTTTGCCAACGCCGTGACAGAGTTTTATCTGACGAACCCGATTGCACGCGCGTCGGCCGTGATGGCGGAATGTTCCGCCCTGGCCAAGGCTCGTGCGGCGGAAGCAGCGGAATAAGGGGCAGGGGACAGACATGTCGGACTTCATGACGGCCTACGGCTTTCCGTTCCTCTGGATGGTGTTCCAGAGCGTACTGCTGCTCGTCGTTCTTCTGGTGATCGTGGCCTATGTGCTCTATGCGGACCGCAAAATCTGGGCTGCCGTTCAGATTCGCCGCGGCCCGAACGTGGTTGGCCCCTGGGGGCTCTTCCAAAGCTTCGCGGATCTGCTGAAATTCGTCCTCAAGGAGCCGGTGATTCCGTCTGGCTCCAATAAGGTGCTGTTTTTGCTGGCTCCGCTGGTTTCGGTCATGCTCGCCTTGGCGGCATGGGCTGTTATTCCAGTGGCGGACGGCTGGGTGATTGCGAACATCAACGTTGGCGTTCTCTTCGTCTTCGCGGTGTCCTCGCTTGAGGTTTACGGCATCATCATGGGCGGTTGGGCATCCAACTCCAAGTATCCGTTCCTGTCGGCCTTGCGGTCAGCGGCTCAGATGGTCTCCTACGAGGTCTCCATCGGCTTCGTGATCGTGACGGTTCTGCTGTGCGCCGGATCCTTGAACCTGACGGAAATCGTCTATGCGCAGAAGACCGGTCTTGCCGACATGCTGGGCGTGCCGTGGCTGTTGATCCTGAACTGGTACTGGCTGCCGCTGTTCCCGATGTTTGTGGTGTTCTTCATCTCGGCCCTGGCCGAGACGAACCGGCCGCCGTTCGATCTGGCTGAAGCTGAATCCGAACTGGTTGCGGGCTTCATGGTCGAATACGGCTCCACGCCATACATGATGTTCATGCTCGGCGAATACGTGGCGATCTGCCTGATGTGCGCCCTGATGACCATCTTTTTCATGGGTGGATGGCTGCCGCCGTTCGACTTCGCGCCCTTCACCTGGGTGCCGGGCGTTGTCTGGTTCACCTTGAAGTGCCTGCTCGGGTTCTTCATGTTCGCGATGGTCAAGGCCATGGTGCCGCGCTACCGCTATGACCAGCTGATGCGCCTGGGCTGGAAAGTCTTCCTGCCGTTGTCGCTGGCGATGGTCGTGATTGTTGCCGCAGTCCTGATGACGATGGGCTGGGCACCGTAAAATGAGTATTTCGATCGCCGGTCTGGTCGGTGCTGCCCTTGGCGGGTATCTCGGCTGGATCGACTCGAAGATCCTGAAAGGGGTGCTTCAGGCGGTTGAGGAAAAGAACAAGCGCATGGGCGGTGACGGTGGCTTCGTCGCCAGATACCGTACCGTCCTGCGAGGATTGAGTTTTGCAGTGCCGATTATCGGATTTCCGATCATTGGCTATCTGGCCGGCAGTCAACTTGCCGGGTGAGCACGAGGGAAGGCAACAGGGCGATGGGACTTGATCAGGCCGCCAAATCGCTATTCTTGAAGGAGTTCGTTTCGGCGTTCTTTCTGGCCATGCGCTACTTCTTCAAGCCGAAGCCGACAGTCAACTATCCCTTTGAAAAGGGACCGGTGAGCCCGCGTTTTCGCGGCGAGCACGCCCTGCGCCGCTATCCCAATGGGGAAGAGCGCTGCATCGCCTGCAAGCTGTGCGAAGCGATCTGCCCGGCACAGGCGATTACCATTGAAGCCGGGCCGCGCCGCAACGACGGCACCCGCCGGACGACACGGTATGACATCGACATGGTGAAATGCATCTATTGCGGCTTCTGTCAGGAAGCTTGCCCGGTGGATGCCATCGTCGAGGGCCCGAACTTCGAATTCGCCACCGAGACCCGCGAAGAGCTGTATTACTCCAAGGAGAAGCTGCTCGCGAACGGCGACCGGTGGGAGCGGGAAATTGCCCGCAATATTGAAATGGACGCTCCTTACCGTTAGGGGCTGACGCAACTTAATCGAGGGATTCGGCAATCCGGCCGGATTTCTCTTCCCGGCCGGTTCCGGCCAGACGACAGGCAGGTCTATCCATGATCCTGAACGCGCTTTTCTTCTATCTGTTTGCCGGGGTGACCGTGGCATCGGCCTTCATGGTCATAGCCTCGCGCAATCCGGTCCACTCGGTGCTGTTTCTGATCCTCGCGTTCTGCAACTCTGCCGGGCTCTTTGTCATGCTGGGCGCCGAATACCTGGCCATGCTGCTCGTGGTCGTTTATGTCGGTGCGGTCGCGGTGCTGTTCCTCTTCGTGGTGATGATGCTGGACGTGGATTTCGTCGAGCTGCGCCAGGGGGTTCTGCAGTATCTGCCGATCGGGGCGCTGGTCGGGCTTGTTCTTCTTGTCGAGCTTTTGATGGGCTTTGGGGCCTGGGTTCTGGTGCCTGACATGATCGGGCACGGGGCCGAGCCAACGCCTGCCTTGACGGAGATGTCGAACATCCAGGCAATCGGCAGCGTGCTCTACACGAAGTATGTCTTCTACTTCCAGGTTGCGGGCCTCGTTCTTCTGGTCGCGATGATCGGTGCCATCGTGCTGACATTGCGTCACAAGCAGTACGTCAAGCGTCAGAATATTGCCGATCAGGTGGCTCGGCGGCCGGAAACGGCCATTGAGGTCCGCAAGGTCGAAACGGGCAAGGGTATTTAGCGCCTCGGCGCAATTCATCTAGACCGGACCAAGGCGAGTCACTCCGCGCCAGGTCCGGTGGGGTTAACGAGGGGGAGCACGGCGAGGCGCCCATGGAAATCGGTCTGTCACACTATCTGTCTGTCGCGGCCATCTTGTTCACGATCGGGATCTTCGGGATCTTTCTGAACAGGAAGAACGTGATTGTCATTTTGATGTCCATCGAACTCATTCTGTTGTCGGTGAATATCAACTTTGTCGCCTTTTCGTCGCATCTCGGCGACTTGATGGGGCAGATCTTCACCATGCTGGTGCTGACCGTTGCTGCTGCGGAAGCGGCCATCGGCCTTGCGATCCTGGTGGTGTTCCACCGAAACCGCGGCTCCATTGCCGTGGAAGACATCAACATGATGAAAGGCTAGGGGCGAATGTACTCCGCAATCGTATTCCTGCCTCTGATCGGCTTCCCGATCGTCGGGCTGTTCGGTCGAGCGTTAGGCGCCAAGGCAAGCGAATATATCACCAGCGGACTGGTGATTGTTTCCGCCCTGTTGTCCTGGGTGGCGTTCTTCACCGT
>JBNKOQ010000186.1:0-6808 GCA_050294735.1 Roseibium sp.
CTCTTCCGATCTGTCGCGGCGCGGATCGTCCGCCGCGTAGAGGTTGCCCACCATGGCGGAGATGTTGGGCTTGAAGAGGCCGTTGCCGAGCTTGAAGGTCTGTTCTTCCTCGAAGGTGATGTTGGCGGAGGACTGGGAAAAGGCGTCGCGGTTTGCCCGCTTGCGGGATGTTGCTGCGCCGGCAGACATCGGCTCGAACATCTCCGGTTTGGAAAAATCCAGGGGGGAGGCAATAACCCTGGCGACTTTTTTCCGGTCTTTTGGAGTGAGGTCGTCTCTGTGGGGCAGGATGTCGTCCGCTGCGGCTGGTAGCGTTATTGCCACGGCCGCAAACACGGATAAACACCATCTGATCGGTGTCATGGATGCGTGACCAATCTTGTTCGCGTCGCATTGGTAATGCCGTGTGCCCCAATTTCCGCACGGCATCAAGGGATATGGCCGACGGGCCAATGGACGCAGTGTCCAATCGCCCGCCGGCCGTCTGTATCTTACTGGAAGACAGCTGTCGGGTTGTCGAGGCTGTCCGAGCCTTCGAACGCAATAGCATCAAGCTGAAGCGCTTCCACGGCGCGTTCGATGGTTTTGGTTTGATCGACCAGGGCATCGACAACCGCCTGTATCACGGCGTTGCCCTCTTCATTACCTTCGCCAATCATCTCGTCATAGGATTCACCAGCTTCCGCGCGCGCCTTCATGGCCTCTGCGGCAGCGAGGGTCGCGTCG
The DNA here is from genome assembly GCA_050294735.1 of Roseibium sp. Classification (GTDB taxonomy): domain Bacteria; phylum Pseudomonadota; class Alphaproteobacteria; order Rhizobiales; family Stappiaceae; genus Roseibium. The sequence continues at coordinate 727 of JBNKOQ010000186.1, forward strand.
AGCTTTGCTTTCATTTCGGCAGCAAGTTCAGTGTCCTTGGCGGCGACGAGATCAGCGATAGATGGGCCGTTAACATCGTTGCCGGAGATACCCTTGTAGGTGCCGAAGTAAACGTTCCGGATACCGACGATGTCATTGTAGTGGGACATATGCGTGTTGTCGGAGAAGCAGTCATGTTCTTCTTCCGGATCATGCAGCATGAGGCCGAGCTTGATGCGCTCACCGGCAAGTTCACCGTAGGACAGGGAACCCATACCCGTCAAAATGGTGGCTAGGCCGCCTGCTTCGCCTTTAGCGGCGAGTTCCTCACGAGCGGCACCGCCATCGGACCAGGCCGCAACCATTTCTTCCAGATCCGTGATCAGCAGCTCGGTGGCGGCTTTCAGATACGCTATGCGGCGGTCGCAGTTGCCGCCGGTGCAGTTTGCCGGATCGAAGTCCGTTGCCGGACGGTTGCCGGCGCCGTGGTCGGTCCCGTTCAAATCCTGACCCCAGAGCAGGAATTCGATGGCATGGTAGCCGGTCGCGACGTTGGTTTCGACTTCGCCAGCTTCCTGCAGCTGGTCGGCCAGAAGCGCCGGTGTGATGTCTGAGGCGTCAATGGTTTCGCCACCGACCTTCAATTCCGGGTTGGCGATAACATTGGCAGCGTAGAAGACGTTTTCTTCGGATTCTTCGCCGTAGGAGGCATCAACATAGTCGATCAGGCCCTCGTCCAGCGGCCAAGCATTCACCTTGCCTTCCCAGTCGTCGACAATGGCGTTGCCAAAGCGGTAGGCCTCGGTCTGCTGATACGGGTTGCGGGCCGCAACCCAGGCTGCGCGGGCAGCTGCAAGTGTTTCGTCGCTCGGGTTCGCAATCAGGGCATCGACAGCAGCCTTCAGGTCCTGGGCACTCGTCAGGGAGTCGCTGAAGGCGGCTTCAGCCACATCGCCATAAGTGGCCAGGACGTCGCTTGGTGTTGCGGCCAGCGCCGGCATTGCAAACAGGGCCGTCGCAGCCAAAAGGCCGTATTTGATAGACTTCATCGTAAGTTTCCTCACTCTTTCGGAGCCCGCGCCTGATTGGCGTCCCCCGGGTTAATGTCGTACTTGTTTGCCAAATTGTTTCAGCGGGCAGTCGTCCAGCGTCAGGCTGGAAGGATCGACTGCCTTCAAATTCAAACCGCAGTCTGCCAGCGCGGCGGCGAACTCGGTAACAGCAAATGTGATGTCTTCCTGCCCACGCTCTGTCACCAGCACGGAGCGGATGCTTTCCATCGTGACCCTGTCGCCAGACTGCGCGGCGGACACCAGAGCAAGGACAAGGCACTCGTCCTGGCACAGCTTGGTGCAGTCATAAGGAAACAGGCAAAAATGCCGGGCGGCATGCGTGTTCAGCGCCCTGGCATAACAGGACAGTTCGGATATAGGGCGGCGTGCCCGGTCTCTGCCCAGTTCCGCCGAATAGAGATCCCAGGCCATTTCCCAGCAGCGGATATCGCCCGTGGAATAACCGGTCATATACCGGCGCATGCCTTCGACCACGAGCCGCTCCGCTCGTTCCTGAATGTCGATAGGCAATGCCAGTCCGGTCATGCCGGTGACTCCTGAGGTCTCATGAATCCAAAATTTCCTGACCGCAGAAATCATTTTATGAGGTTTAAAGTCAAGTATAAAAGGTATAAATATCAATAGATTGGAATCGTTCAAAAATATGGAGGCCGCCATCTGGTCTGTAAAGGAACCTGAAACAGGGTGTAAACCGTTGATCAAACGATACATGATAGTGTTTGCTGACTGTCACGGGCTATCTGGTAGGCTTGTGACTGATACCCTCGAACTCGGACCATTGGCTGGACGTCACATATGCTCACAGCATTCAAACATTTCATCCGCGAAATCACGCTTGGTGAAAGCGGTAAGACCACCTTTGCAGAAGACGATAAGCGTCTGGCGGCGGCGGCGCTGCTGTTCCATCTGGTTGACGTGGATGGGGTGATCGAAGAGTCTGAAAGCCGGACATTGCGGGAAATTCTTCAGTCTCATTTCGAGCTGAGCGACGCAGAAACGGACGAATTGATCAAAGCGGCGAAGCAACGGGACAACGAGGCGGTCGATCTTTATGGTTTCACCTCGGTGTTAAAACGGACCACCGATGAGGCCGAACGGCTCGCGATTGTCGAGATGATGTGGCAGATCGTTTACGCGGATGGCCATGTCCATGAGTTTGAGGACAATACGATCTGGCGGGTGGCGGAGCTCCTGGGGATTTCGACGCGCGACCGCATGACCCTGCGCCAGAAAGTTGCCAAATCTGCCCCGGAAAACGATGAAACAGTTTGATGTTGCGGCGCAAAAAGCTCGACGCGGCGCAAAAAAGCGGTACACTTCGATCTCATGAGACTGGATACCTTCGCTAAGTCGTCACGCCCCAAAGTGTTGATTATCCTGCACCAGGAAAGTTCATCGCCTGGCCGGGTAGGTCAGGAGCTTATACGCCGGGGGTTTGCGCTCGACATTCGCAGGCCTCGCTTTGGCGACAGCCTGCCTGACACGATGGCCAATCACGTTGGCGCTGTTATCTTCGGCGGTCCGATGAGTGCGAATGACCCGGAAGGCTTTGTTCACAAGGAAATCGACTGGATCAAGGTTCCCCTGCGGGAGGAAAAGCCTTTCCTCGGCATTTGCCTGGGCGCGCAAATGATGGTCAAACAGCTCGGCGGAACAGTCTCGGCGCACCACGATGAACTGGTCGAAATCGGATACTATCCGATTCAGGCAACCGAGACCGGCGAGCGCCTGATGAATTGGCCGGGCAAGGTCTATCAGTGGCATAAGGAAGGCTTCGACTTGCCTTCCTGCTGCGAGCTTCTGGCAACAGGCCCGACCTATCCCAACCAGGCTATTCGTTTCGGCAGCAATGCATTCGGAATCCAGTTTCATCCTGAACTGACCCATTCGATGATGGTACGCTGGACGACGAAGGGTGCCCCCCGGATGGCCTCACCGGGTGCACAGCAGCGTGGAGATCATTTTGCCGGTCGTTATGTTTATGACGGCGCCGTCCGCGCCTGGCTCGACAACTTTATGGACCTGTGGATCGGCACGGCCGAGAATCCAGCGCTTTGCCAGCCTGTGCGCAAGGCGGCGGAGTAAGGCCGGTGCGGGAGGTGACCCGCGCCGCTGTTCCGTCAGTCCTTGAAGACAATCAGCAGATCCTTGGCGTCGATTTGCGCGCCAGGGGCCACCAGCACTTCTGAGATGACGCCGTCCCGGTCGGCGTGGAGTGCGGTTTCCATTTTCATCGCTTCGATCGAGAGCAGAACATCGCCGGCCGTTACTTTTTGACCGGATTTGACTGCAACGGTGGAAATAACCCCAGGCATTGGCGCGCCGAGATGTGCAGCGTTGCCATCATCCGCCTTGCGGTTGACCCCAGCTCCGGCGGCACCATGTGCCCGGTCCGGAACCTTGATGATCCGCGGTTGGCCATTGAGCTCGAAGAAAACCTTCTTTTCACCCTTTTCATTTGTCTCGCCAACAGCCTGACAGCGGACGACCATGGTCTTGCCCGGTTCGAGCTCGACCAGGATTTCATCGCCTGCTTCCAGTCCATAGAAATAGACCGGGGTCGGCAGGACCGATGTGGGGCCGTATTGCTGCTGGGCCTTGTCGAAATCCAGGAAAACCTTGGGGTACATCAGGTAAGCCGCAAGATCGGCGTCGTCGATCTCCCGTCCGGAGGCGTCTGCGGCTTTCTTGCGCTCCGCTTCGAGGTCCGCCTCGGCCAGCAGTGAGCCTGGCCGGACGGTAATCGGAGTTTCACCCTTCAGAACCTTTTTCTGAATGGCTGCAGGCCATCCGCCTGGCGACTGACCGAGGTCGCCGCGCAGCATCTGGACAACGGAGTCGGGGAAGGCAACTTCCTTTGCCGGATCCTCGACATCCGCAATCGTCAGCCCCTGGCTCACCATCATCAATGCCATGTCGCCGACCACTTTTGATGATGGTGTGACCTTGACGATATCGCCGAACAGCATGTTGACGTCGGCATAGGTCTGGGCGACCTCGTGCCACCTTGCTTCCAGTCCGAGAGACCGTGCCTGTTCCTTCAGATTGGTGAACTGCCCACCGGGCATTTCATGCAGATAGACTTCTGATGCGCCGGAGCGCAGATCGCTTTCGAAAGCGCGGTATTGCGACCGGACTGCTTCCCAGTAGAAGGAAATCTGACGGATGGTTTTCGGATCGAGACCGGTTTCTCGTTCGGATCCGCGCAGAGCCTCGATAATAGATCCGAGACAGGGCTGCGAGGTCAGTCCGGAAAGCGCATCCATGGCCGCATCAACTGCGTCCACACCGGCTTCCACCGCAGCCAGAACGGTCGCGGCGGCTACGCCGGAGGTGTCGTGTGTGTGGAAGTGGATCGGCAGGCCGGTTTCTTCCTTGAGGGTCTTGATCAGGATCTTGGCCGCTTCCGGCTTTAGCAGCCCCGCCATGTCCTTAAGACCGAGAATATGGGCGCCGGCGGCTTCCAGATCCTTGGCCAGACCAACGTAATACTTCAAGTCGTACTTCGGCCTTGCGCTGTCGAGCATGTCGCCGGTGTAGCAGAGCACGCCTTCGCACAGCTTGCCGGCGTCCTGAACGGCGTCCATGGACACACGCATGTTCTCAACCCAATTCAGGCAATCGAACACGCGGAACAGATCGACGCCATTTTCGGCGGCCTGGGCAACGAAGAACTTCACCACGTTGTCCGGATAGTTGGTGTAACCAACCCCGTTAGAGCCGCGCAGAAGCATCTGCAACAGGATATTCGGTGCTTTCTGCCGGATCAGATGCAGGCGTTCCCAGGGGCTTTCGGTGAGAAAGCGCATCGAGACATCGAAGGTCGCGCCGCCCCAGCACTCCAGGGAGAAGAGGTTGGGAAGACCGGATGCATAGGCATCAGCAATCCGCACGATATCATTTGTTCTCATGCGGGTTGCCAGCAGAGACTGATGGCCATCCCGCATGGTTGTATCGGTGATCAAGGTCCGCGTTTCGGCCTTCATCCAATCGGCGAAGCCTTTCGGCCCGAGTTTGTCGAGGAGCTGACGGGTTCCGTCCGGTTTGTTGTCGCCAAAATCCGGAACTTCCGGCAGCATCGCATCTTGCAAGGGACGCGCGCGGCTGCGGGTTTCCGGATGCCCATTGACGGAAACATCCGCAATATAGGTCAGCAGTTTGGTGGCCCGGTCCTGACGCCGCGTTTGCTCGAACAGCGCAGGCGTATCGTCAATGAAGCGGGTGGTATAATTGTTGGACCGGAAGTCCGGGTGGTCGATGATGTGTTCCAGAAACACCAGGTTGGTTGCCACGCCGCGGATGCGGAATTCGCGCAAGGCGCGGTCCATGCGTTTGCAGGTCTCTTCCGCGGTCGGGGCCCAGGCGGTCACTTTTTCCAGCAGCGGGTCGTAGAAGCGGGTGATCACGGCGCCGGAATAGGCCGTTCCGCCATCGAGGCGGATGCCGAAGCCTGTCGCGCCGCGGTAGGCGGTTATCCGGCCGTAATCAGGGATGAAGTTCTGATCGGGATCTTCGGTGGTGATCCGGCACTGCAGCGCGTGCCCATTCAGGCGGATGGCGTCCTGAAGCGGGACGCCGCATTCAGGTTGTCCGATGCGTGCTCCGCCTGCGATCTGGATTTGTGCCTTGACGATGTCGATGCCGGTGACCTCCTCGGTCACCGTGTGTTCCACCTGAACACGCGGATTGACTTCGATGAAGTAAGCAGCTCCGGTATCTGCATCCATCAGGAATTCGATAGTTCCTGCGCCGCGATACCCGACTTCCCGGCCGATCTTCAGGCCGTATTCGCAAAGCTCGGCCCGCTTGCTGTCGTCGAGGTAGGGTGCGGGTGCGCGTTCGACCACTTTCTGGTGGCGGCGCTGGATGGAGCAGTCACGCTCAAACAGGTGGACCAGTCCACCCTGGCCATCGCCCAGGATCTGAACTTCCACATGCCGGGCGCATTGGACCAGTTTTTCCAGATAGATTTCATCCTTGCCAAAGGCGGCCCGGGCCTCGCGCTTGGCTGCGACAGATCGGAAGAGCAC
>JBNKOQ010000187.1:0-6806 GCA_050294735.1 Roseibium sp.
AGGTCGATGGCATGTTCGATGCGGAAGGGGACTGGATTTCGGCCGCGCGGTCTGTGGTTGGTCCCGATCTGCCGATCGCTGTCAGTTATGACCTGCATGGCAACGTCAGTCAGAAGATCCTCGACCAGATCGATATTTTCGCAGCCTACCGGACAGCGCCGCATATTGACGTGCGCTCGACCATGGAACGGGCCTATTCGCTTCTGGTCACCAGCCTAACGCGCGGTGTGAAGACGGGAATCGCCTGGGCCCCCGTGCCATTGCTTTATCCCGGCGAGCGCACCTCCACCGAGGACATGCCGGCCAAGGCGCTTTACGAAAAGCTATCGGTCTATGACCGTGAGGAAGGCGTCCTAGATGCCAATATCATGGTTGGATATGTCTGGGCGGACGAACCGAGAGCGACGGCCTGTGCCGTTGTGACGGGATCCGACAAGGAGACGGCGGCCCGGGCCGCCGAGAAGATCGCTAACGCCTATTGGGACGCGCGTGGGGACTTCCGCTTCGGGCCGGTAACCGGTCCTCTGGCGGATATGCTCGACCGAGCCCTCGAATGCCCGACCGCGCCGGTCATTCTGGCAGACTCGGGAGACAACCCGACCGGCGGGGGAGTTGGGGACAGGGCGGATGTTCTGGCCGCCTTGATCGCCAGGAAAGTTCAGAACGCCTTGGTCGCGGGGATTACCGACAGCCCGGCAGTTGATGCCTGTTTTCAGGCAGGTGAGGGCGCAACGATCGCGTTGACGATTGGCGGCAGTCTGGACCCGTCGAGCACGCCGGTTTCCGGGTCAGCCGAGATCCTTTGTCTGGACGAGGGTGATGGGGGATCGCGCGACGACCGCCAGGCGGTTGTCCGGATATCCGGCATCACTCTGGTGCTTGCGGCCCGGCGGCGGCCCTATCACAACATAGCCGATTTCACCTGCCTCGGGCTCGATCCGAAGTCCGTCCGGCTGCTGGTGGTCAAATCCGGCTATCTGTCGCCAGAGCTGGCTCCGATCGCCAATCCCAACCTGATGGCCCTGACCGATGGTGTCGTCAATCAGGATATCGGGCAGCTGGGCAACCAGCATCGCAAGTCGCCCTGCTATCCATTCCAGAAGGACTTTTCCTATCAGGCCAAGGCGGCTTTCTCGGCTCGTTGGCAGGACTGATCCATCAATAATGCGCCGCCGGCCAGATTGCTTGCGGCGCATGTCTTTCCCCCTTTTGGATAGCCTTCAATGTTTTCAACGGTGTCTGTCGTTTATCGCAACCTGCCCATCCGGATTTGCGCCATAGCGATTTTCTTTTTCGGGTTTTCCGGTGCGGCTATTTCGCCGTTTCAATCGGCAATCGCGATCCGGGAACTGGGCATCAGCGACGCGGCTTATTCTCTGCTGATTTTTCTGGCTGCTGTCATCAATGTGTCAGCCAGCGTTGTGATCGGGATCCTCTCCGACCGGCTGGGCGAATACCGCAGGCCGCTGATCATCGTCAGTCTGTTCGGAGTTACAGGCTGCGGTGTGATCTATTTTGGCGGCGGTCAGATCAGCTTCATCATCGGCACACTGTTTTTCCTGCCAATCGCCGGCACCATGAATTCCCTTATCTTCGCCAATGTGCGCGCCTTTTCCCGTGATCTGCCGAAGGGCGAGCTGGTCAGCGTCAATTCAGCCGTCCGGGCGATGATTTCCCTGTCCTGGGTGCTGGTTCCGGGACTTGTTGGCTTTGTCCTGGCAGGCGCCGCGTCCATGCTGCCCGCCTATCTTCTGGCCATGCTTGCCGCGTTGGCCTGCTATGGTCTGTTTCAGTTCTTCCTGCCCGGAGTGACTGCCGAGCCGAAAGACACTCCCGAGGTCGCCTTTCTGACCTCGCTTGCCCGCGTGGTATCGCTGCCGGTTCTGATCCGCCTTCTGGCCATGTCGATGATCACCTCGATGCTGCATATCAACGCGGCTGTTCTGCCTCTGATCGTGACGGAAGCTGCGGGTGGCACCGTCGCTGATGTCGGTGTGATTATCGGGATTGTCGCGGTTCTGGAGATTATCTTCATCGTGTTCTGGGGCTGGATCGAGCCGCGGATGGGCGCGGTGCTGACCATCTCCGCGGGGGCCGGGCTCTATGCGCTTTATCTCTTCCTTCTGGGCCATTCAACGACGCCGTTTCATGTCTATGCGCTCTGCCTGATCAGCGGTTTGGGCGCGGCGGCAATCATCAGCTTGCCAATCACCTACTTGCAGAACCTGATTGCCGACAAAGCCGGCCTCGGCAGCTCCTTGATCGCCGTGAACCTATTCATCAGCGGTGGCCTCAGCTCCTTGCTGTTTGGGCTCGGAACGGCCATCTCCGATTATTCGGGAACAGCGGTGCTTGGGGCAGGGGCGGGACTTGCCGGTGCGGTTTTGGTCGTTGCGCTCGATGGCCGCCGTGGCACTGCGGGGATCTCAGCTTAAAATGACAGCGGCCAGTAGGGGGGAGTGTTGTGACAGATCAATCAAATAGGGTTCTTCTGGAGGTTTGCGTTGATACTCTGGCCGGACTGGAAACGGCTGTTGAAGGCGGAGCCGACAGGATTGAGCTCTGCGCCGCCCTTGACGTTGGAGGGTTGACACCCTCCGCCGGGTTCATGCGAGCCGCAGGCTCATGCGGGGTGCCTGTCCAGGTTCTGATCCGGCCGCGGACGGGAACCTTTTGCTATTCGCCGGCCGAGATCGATCTGATCCGCCGGGATATCGACACAGTGCGGGCCTGTGGGCTGGCAGGGGTGGTCATCGGGGCAAGTACCGAAGATGGCAGGCTTGATACCGATGCTCTTCGAGCACTGATGAACCAGGCGTCCGGCCTTGATACAACGCTGCACCGGGCGTTCGATCTGGCGGCTGATCAAGCTGAGGCTCTGGAGGCTGCCGTCTGCCTCGGCTTTCACCGGATTCTGACATCAGGCGGCGCTGTGAAAGCTGCCGACGGCCTGGAACGTTTGGCCGGGTTGGTGGACCAGGCGGCGGGCCGCATCTCGATCATGCCTGGCAGTGGCGTGACGGCGCCGCTGGTGCCTACCTTCCTTGATCGTATCGCTATCCGTGAAATTCATGCGTCTTGTTCCGCACCGGTTCTTGCGGACGACGCGCGTGCGGTTGAATTCGGATTTGCAGTAAAGGGCGGACGGCAAACAAGCTTGTCTGCCGTTCAGGCCATGAAGCAGGCGCTCGTGGAATACATCCGGTAATTCTGTGAACCTGTATTTCCTGAAACAAATCGGTGGCTTGTTGCTGTACCGGCGCCGAAAAACAGCATGGCAAAACCCGGTAAGCGGATTATCCAGGCCTTGTTATCAATACCCGATGAAAGCAGCGGTTCTGGCTCTTGAGGACGCGCCATCGATGAGAATGGGAAATGGCGGGAAGTTGGTGTTTGGGGTGCTTCAGAGCCTTTTGTGTGACCCGCAATGTGACCCAAAAAGCGGATTTGACGCGACACGAAGTTTTGCAAGTAACGTTAAGTATTTGATTTTAAATGGATAATTAGAAAGAAAAAATGGCGGAAGAGGTGGGATTCGAACCCACGGAACGCTTGCACGCTCGCTGGTTTTCAAGACCAGTGCCTTCAACCACTCGGCCACTCTTCCTGCAGCACCCGTTTCTTATTTAATCTGCGGATTGTCAAGCGCTGACGCTGAACTCTTGCGAACTCTCTTTGGAAAACAGGGGGAGGCGAGGGGCTTGGGAAAAAGGCCGCCGATCCAATGTCGTGGGCAGGGTGTGGATCGGCGGCTGATTCTGGATCAGAAATCCAGTGGTTGCCAGGGCGACTGGGCAATCGCCAGCAACATGGAGACTGTAGGCCGGGGCCTCTTTGGCGACTGTGATCAAAATCACAGTTGGGCTGTTCTCGCATTTTGCGGTGTTTGATCGGGGCAGTCCGGGTTCGGACCTCAACTGGCACAGCGCCACGAGGCTGCGCTGCAGCCCTGCGGCAAATGACAATCATGGTGGACGATGATTTTTAGTTTGCCACATGAACTCGACGTAATCTTCAGGATGAGTTAATAAAGTTCGGCTTTAAAAGGGTTTGGTGCATTTTTAGCGGGGGCTGAATGCACATGGGCCCATTTCAGAGTGTGCAGCTTTTGATGCGGGGCGCTGATGAAGTTCTCTGGAATGGCTTTTGTTCGGTGGGAATTCGCGTGTGCACGGGGCCGCCAGCGCGTAACGAGTAGGACGGCAGTATGCTAGGGATGGGCGATCTGAGCGGCAAAGCAGCTGCACGGGAACGATTCTCTTCAATCCACAATACGTCGAAAGAGCCGGTTGGCCAGGCCGTTCCAGGTTCTTTGCGTTTGACAGCAGACGGCGCGGTCAGGATTTTGCGCAATACACTTGTTGTGATGGCTGCTGCCGGATTCCTCGCGGCCTGCGGTACGACCCCGGAACAGAAGTCCAAGTTCAGCCCGAAGAAATATGGTGTCAAAGGCAGCCCGAAGGTGGTTGCTTCCGGCCCCGTTCCCAAAGGGGGCGGGCGCTATATCGTCGGCAAGAAATACAAGATTGCCGGCAAATGGTATTATCCGAAGCTTGACCCGAATTATAAAAAGGTTGGCCTTGCGTCCTGGTATGGCCCGACCTTCCATGGCCGCAAAACCGCAAATGGCGAGATTTTCGACCGGAACGCCTTGACCGCCGCGCACACGACCATGCCTTTGCCGTCTTACGCGCGCGTGACCAACCTCGATAACGGCAGATCGATGATCGTACGGGTGAACGACCGTGGGCCTTTCCACGGCAACCGTGTGATCGATTTATCCGAACGGGTGGCGACCTTGCTTGGTACCAAGGGGAAGGGCGTTGGCAAGGTAAAAGTCGAATATGTCGGCAAGGCCCGTATGGACGGGCATGACGAGCAGTATCTGCTTGCTTCCCTCAGCGGTCCGGGCTCCGTTGCTCCAGGCGGAACCTTACCAGGAACTCTCTTTGCCCAAGCTGATGTGCCAACGGCGCCAGAGGTTCCGGCAGCTGTCGTGTTCGGAACTGTGCGGGCGCCGGCATCACGTCCTTACGGGGCCAATACACGTCTGGCCTCCGCGTCCCAGCCGACCCAATCCGCTTACCGCGTTGCGTTTGATCCAGCGGTTGCCTTCGAGACGAGTTCCGCGACAATCCGTGTCGCCTCGGCCAACACCTTCACCGCGAGCCCGGTATCAGGCACGCCTGTTTCTCTGTCGGCGACACCGGCTGCCTATGCCGAGCCTGTTGTGGCTCCCTCCAATGGCGTTCTCGGTGTCTTGCGGGTGCCAGCTCCCGCTTCGCCGCAGACGATTACCTCCGGCAGTGCCATATCGTCCTACCGGGCGCAGGGCCGGATCGATGCGGCCTATGATGCCTTTGAGCAGCTGGGTGGCGGCGTGGGCCTGAGATCACTGGTACTGACCCAATCCGGACAGTAGGGTACCGGGGCTTGCGCGAAGCTTCCGGGCGGGCAAGCCGCCCAACCGAAACTGTTTCGCACAATATTATGAACTGCCGTGCGAAAAACGGGGCGTGAAAACTGGGAGACGGTGTCACAGCCATGCTGATCATTCCGGTCAAGACGAGACTGGCCGTTGCTCTGGCGCTCGCTCTCTTCGCACCGTTGGCGGGTGCTGTGCCAGCATGGTCGGCCGAGACCCTCGCGACCCGAGCGCCAATCGCCTATCTTTCCGCTCCAGAAAACGGGACCGTGCTCTATGCCAAGGCGGCGGAGACACCGTTCCAGGCTGGCTCGCTCACCAAGGTCATGACAGCCGCGACGGTGTTCAAGGCGCTCGAGGACGGGGATCTGGCCGAAGACACCTCTTGCACTGTATCCGAGCATGCCTGGCGCACAGGGGGCGCGCCCTCCGGCAAGCCGACAATGTTCGCGGCGATCAAGTCTGACATAGCGGTTCTCGACCTGCTGAAGGGCTTGCTGGTGCACAATGCCAATGACGCAGCCATCATACTTGCCGAATGCCTGGACGGCTCCGAAAAGGCTTTTGCCGCAAGAATGAATGACTATGCCACAGCCCTCGGCATGAAAAACAGTTCCTTCATCAATCCGACCGGCTATCCCGATGAAGAGACGCAGCAGGCGTCACTCACGACTGCACGCGACATGGGGCGTCTCGGCACGGTTCTATTGACGGACCACCGGAAGTATTACCCGTTGTTTTCCCTGCCTGAGTTCACCTGGAACAAGATTTTCCAGCGAAACAAGAACCCGTTGCTGGGAGAGATCAGGCAGCTGGATGGCATTGGGGCGGGTTATTCGGTGGCCGATGGGTATTCCGGGCTGGCATCCGTTGAACGCGATGGCCGGCGGATCGTCGCCGTCGTCGCGGGATTGAACAGCGAGAAAAACCGCCTGACAGCGATGCGGGAAGTCGTCGAGGGTGCTTGGGACTATTTCCAGGTGCAGACGCTTTTCAAAAGCGGAGAGGAGGTCACACAGGCCCGGGTGTTCGGTGGAACACGCTCGGAAGTGCCCCTGAAAACGGTGTCCAGAGTGGATGTCCTGTTGCCGCGCGGCGGAACGCTGGACTATCGCTTGCGTGTTGTCTATTCGGGTCCTTTGAAAGCACCGGTCAAATCCGGCGATATCGTTGGCGAGCTCCGGGTTGTAGGCAAGGATGGTATTGTCCACAGGACAAACCTTGTGACAGCGGAAGCAGTCGGGCGCGGCGATACGCAGGCGCGGGCCATTGATGGTCTGATGGAACTTCTGTTTGGCTGGTTCTGAACGGTTCCGTTGGCGGGCTGCGGACAGACAGGCAACAGTACCGGGGAGACTGGGATTTGCAGGGACGGTTTATC
>JBNKOQ010000188.1:0-6752 GCA_050294735.1 Roseibium sp.
GAAACCGGTATGGATCGCACCAACCAGTCTCAGAAAATCAGAACGAGTGAACAACCTCATTGGAAGGCACACCTAGGTTACAGAGCCGTAAACAAGGCTGGACCGGATAACGCAGCCGGAAATTCGTGGCCACTCGCCAGAAGGCGGACCATCAGGGCTAGGGCTTCCAGCAAGCCCGCGCCTCGCGTCCACCCGCATTCGATTATACCTTCGAACCCTGTTTGTGGGTCCGTATTTTATCCTGCGGATGCTTCAAGACTGGGTATCATCAGCCGTGAAATTTCATCCGCCGGCATGGGACGGCCAAGGAAATAGCCCTGCGCCTTGTCGCAGCCGATTGCCTTGAGAAAATCGAGTTGCTCACGGCTTTCCACGCCCTCCCCGACAACATCCAGCCCAAGCACGCTGCTCAGCGTAACAATGGTCTGCGCAATACCACGGGCTTTTTCGTCGGTGGCGGTTTTTTCGATAAAACTGCGGTCTATCTTCAACCTGTTGAGCGGCAGTTCGCTCAACGCGCTCAAGCTTGAGTAACCGGTTCCGAAATCATCAATGGCAAGCCCCACTCCTATATCCCGAAGCTTGCGCATCACCTCCACGGCATGGTCTCCGTTCTGGACAAGATGGCTCTCTGTCAGCTCGAGTTCCAGGCAGCCGGGCTTCAGCTCACTGGCCGCGAGTGCCTCAAGAACGTCATCGATCCACCCGGCATCCCGAAACTGCTGAGCAGAAACATTGACGCCGACAGTTGCCAGTTCGCAGCCTGCATTTTGCCAGGCCCGTGCTTGCCGGCAAGCTTCGTTAAGAACCCAGCGGCCCAATGACCTGATAAAGCCGCTGTCTTCCGCAAGCGGGATGAACACTCCGGGCAAAAGCCTGCCAAGGCGCGGATGCTCCCACCTGATCAGCGCCTCAACCCCGCAGAGGCTGCCTGTCTTAAGGTCGAATTGCGGCTGATAATCCAGAACAAATTCCGACCGCTCCAAAGCACCGCGCAAATCTTCGAGAAGCATCATCCGGGAAGGTCCGCCCGTTTCCATGCTATGCTCATAATAACGGAACATATCCCGTCCGGATTCCTTCGCCTTATACATGGCATTATCAGCCCGCAAGAGCAAAGTGTCAGGCGTGTCGCCATCCTGTGGCCAGGATGCGATCCCCATGCTGCTGGTAACGTGGAAGGCCTGATCGTCGATCTGAATCGGAGCGGCCACCACCTGACTGATCTTCTCAAGAATCGCGGTCAGTCGCGGACTTCCGGGCTTTTCCCCTTGAATAATCAAGACAAATTCGTCGCCACCAAACCGGAAAATAAGATCGTCCTTCGAAATACACTCTCGAACTCTTTTGGACACGGTTTGCAAAACCAGGTCCCCCACCGTGTGACCAAAGCAGTCGTTCACGGACTTAAACCGGTCCAGATCAAAGAAAATGACCGAAAAACAGCCTTCCGGCTCCTGTGTCATTTCTTCGAGACGCTGCCCAAGGTCCCTGCGGTTGGGCAACCCGGTTAAAGTATCATGAGACGCAATGTGGCGGATCTGCTGTTCACTGCGGTGACGTTCAATGGCAATCGCGGCAATGCGGGTCGTATCGGCGATCAGCCTCTTCTCCCGTTCCCCGGGAGCGGCCACGTCACCCGTATACATCGCGAACGTTCCAAGGACTTTGTTTTCGCATGATAATATTGGCGTAGACCAGCAGGACCGCAGACCGAAGCCCATCGCCAGATCTTTATAGTCATTCCACAAAACATCCGTAGCGATGTCTTCTACGATGACAGTTTTTCCCAGATAGGCCGCTGTACCGCAGGATCCGACGGCGGGGCCGATTGCAACACCGTTGATTGCATCACAATAACCTTTCGGCAAAGACGGAGCAGCGCCGTGGAAAAGACGCCGTCCCTCATCGTCCAAAAGAAGAATGGATCCCCAAACACCGTTCAGCTGACTTTCCGTCAGCGACACGAGCTGCTCGAGCACAGCGAAAAGGTCCTCCCCCGTGGCGATCATTTCCAGAATACGGCCTTGCCCCCGGGCCAGTTCCTCAGCCTGCCTGCGAATAGAAATATCCCGGCAAATACCTACAAGCCCGACAACTTCACCGGTGGAAGACCTCAAAGGGTATTTGGATGTCGCCATCCAGCGCTCAGAACCGTTTTTCAGAAAAACAACTTCTTCGTAATCGACCTTGGGCTTGCCGCTGCGCATGATCTCCTGCTCATCGGTATAGAATTTCTCGGCAAGTTCCTTGGAATGGAAATCGAAATCAGATTTACCAAGCAGATACGCTGGCGAAATAAGGCCAAGATCGGATGCCACCATTTTGTTGGCCATCACAAACCGGCTTTGTCTGTCCTTGATAAATATGTAGTCCGACGCTTGGTCAAACGTCAGCCTGAGCCAGTTCTTCACCAGACTGGCTACATCGGTTTGGACTTCAACGCCAATGACCTCAGACCCGGCGGGCTGGATTTGGGCAATGAAATCACTAACAACCTGATCCGCATCTTCGTGTTCACCGGCTTTCCGGAACACATTACTCATAGAAACAAGATCCCTAGCTCTCGTGCTTCTAAAAATTTTTAGAACGGTAGCACTGAAAACATTTACAAGCGGATAATTTCCCGCACTTGAACAAGCAACTAGGGCTTACACATAAACAATATCAATGTAAATTTTACAGTTAAATTAAGTTTAATAAAAATTTACTCCACTTAAACACTAAATTTACTCTACGAAAAGACTGCCATAAGCGCGCTCCATTGAAGACCTCTTCCCAGCCCCCAACGAAGCTGATACAGGCTGAGCGTTATCACTTTCCAATAGATTCTCTGCCGATATCCCGGCTTTTGAGATATACTGGGCATTCATCAGCCCCAAGGCCACACAAAGAGTAGCTCATGAGCCAAGCGCAAAAAATCCCGCGCATCCATCAGCGGCACGCACCGATGCCTGCCGGGCACCTGAAGGCTCTCAGCATGACACCGCGGGTCTGGAAGCGGCATGCTTCTCCCTGGAGTGTTTACACACGCATGGCGACATTGCCTGTCCTGATCCTGGCAATCTGGAGCCACATCTGGCTTGGAAGCGCACTCGCATCCCTTGCCGTCTTAGCAGTACTGGCTTGGCTATGGGCCAATCCGCGCCTGTTCCCGGCCCCACGGCACACCGACAACTGGGCTTCAAAGGCAACCTTTGGCGAACGCATCTGGCTCAACCGTCTCGTCGTTCCCATTCCCGAACAGGAAGCCAAAACCGCCCTGGTTCTGACCCTTGTCGCAAGCGTCGGCTTCCTCACCGCAGTCTATGGCGCAGTGATAAACGATCTGATGATTACAATTACGGGCATCATCGTGACCTATGCGGGGAAGCTGGTGTTCATGAACAGGATGACGCATCTCTACGATCAGATGCGGGCTTCTCATCCGCTCTATAAATTCTGGACGGTCGCGCCGGACAACGACGATTCCAAACACGCCAAATCCGCCTAATCCTTCCCCAGCCCAAGCTTTCCCGGCCCAGGCTTTTGTGGCCAGGGCCGGATAAAACTCCATCAAGCTCGGGAACGGGCCATGGCGGAAATCAGCCTGCCGCTTTACGCTCCGCCAGCAAACCAAAGTAATGCTGAGCAACGCTTGCGCCTGCAATCGAGGTGATATCCGCGTGATCATAGGCTGGCGCAACTTCAACAACATCTCCGCCGACGAAGTTCAGCTCACCCAGGCGGCGCAGGGTCATCAGCGCCTCCCGGGATGACAGGCCTCCGGAAACCGGTGTCCCTGTACCTGGTGCGAAGGCCGGATCCAGGCAGTCGATATCGAAGGTCATATAGGCCTTCGCATCACCAACCCGGTCCTCGATCATTTCCACCACGCCGTTAACGCCAAGCATCTCGACATCCTCTCCGGAGAGAATTTCGAGACCACAGGTTTCCGGCGCATGGGTGCGGATGCCTATCTGGATCGACTTTTCAGGATCGATCAGCCCTTCCCGCACGGCTCGGCCGACGAAAGTGCCGTGATCGATACGGTCGCCCTGATCGTCCCAGGTGTCCTGATGCGCATCGAATTGCACCAGAGCAAGAGGGCCATGCAACGCCACATGCGCTTTCAGCAGCGGATAGGTGACAAAATGATCGCCGCCAATGGAAAACAGATGCACGCCCTGATCCAGGATTTCTCTGGCTTGTGCTTCAATGCAGCCGGGAATGTCAGCATTCTTTCCGTAATCAAAGGAACAATCACCATAATCAACCACAGCCAGATCTTCGAACGGATCGGATTGAAACGGATACTGCGGGTCACCATCGAAAATCGCCGACGCCCGGCGCACCCCTTGCGGTCCGAAACGGGCGCCCGGGCGGTTGGACACCGAAGCGTCGAATGGAATACCCCACACTGCGGCATCGACCCCTGTCAGGTCGCGAGTGTAGCGCCGGCGCATAAACGACAGCACACCACCATAAGTCGGCTCATGAGAGCCTCCCTTGAGAGAGCTGCCGAATACAGCATTGTCCGTTGGGCGGGGTCTTTTGAAGCTCAATTACGCTACTCCTGAATTCCCTTGTAGAGGGCATGCCTTCATTTGGCAGCGCACGGCGCGTCCCCGGCATACAGCCGGCAAAGCCTCCCAGCACCACCCTATCGGTCTCTTTTAGACGATGATTGCTGACACCGAAACACCAAACCCCGCGCAACTCTTTGCCCAGGTGGAGCGGTCCCCAGAGCAAAGCCCTGCCTGCACCCAAGCACCGCCGGCCAACTCCAGATCACATCCGCCCAGCTTTTGCGGCACGGGCACTGAGCCATCCGTTTCGCAGAATAGGAGCCAGAAAAAACACTGCAGTCAAAATAACTGCGGACACCGCCGTCACTCCAAAGACCGTATGGTAGCCGGCAGCCGCAATCGCCGGTGTGATCACCAAGGGCGAGAGGAACTGGCCGAGGTATACCCCCGTCGTGAGAATACCAGATGCCGTACCGCGCCGCGCCTCTGGCGCGATACTGAGGACCAGCCCGGTAAAGGCGGGAACAAGAATGGCATAACCGGCTCCGATCATGGCAGTACCCCCGAGCAGTTCTGGTAAGCCCCCGCAGAATGACAGGATGGTAAACCCGGCAGCGAAGAATATGTAGCCAAGCCCGAAACTGCCGGTCATTCCGAACAGGGGCTTGATACGGCCATAGAACAAGGCAACGCACCCGCCACACAGGGTCAAAGCGCCCAACCCCAGCGCTGTGCTGGAGGCGCTTTCCAGTCCCAGTTCGGCAACGAAAAACGGCAACTGCGTCGGCATCATGAAAAAGATCATGATTGTCAGCGTATTCAGCCCTGCTAGGGCCAATATAGGAACAAGCCAGCCCCAATCCGGAACATCTTCCTCCCCCGTCTTTTCAGTGTTTTCCGTCTGGCCGCCTTGCCGCTTTGTCTGTTCCCCTTGCCCCATCACCGCGCACCAGACGTATGGCACGTAAAGGCCTGCCAGCAGATAGATCGCGAAGGGCAGCCTCGGCGAATAAGCTGCGAGCCACCCGGCAAGCCCGATGAACACCAGGCCACCGAAATTCCGCGCCGAAATTTGCCACCCTATGAAGGTGTTCCGTCGCGCGCCCTGGAAGAAATCCCCAATCAGCGCGGTCTGCGTGGTCATGACCATCGCGACAGCCACGCCGAGTATAAGTCTGCTGGCGAAAATCCATCTCAAGTCCGGCAGGTAAAACCCGGCGCTGCCCGCCAGGGCGAACAAGGCAATGCCTGCCACCAGCAACCTCGGATGGCCAAACCTGTCCGCGGCGAGGCCAACCAGCGGAGCGAGCAGAACAACGGCAAGCGACGGCGCCGGCACCAGCATGCGCGTCAGAAGACCGCTGCCCGGCTGATCCGAAAAGCTGTCGGCCAATCCTGGCAGCGCCGGACTGATCGTGGCGTTGGCCATCACCGATAAGCTCGCCGCCATCAACAGCGCGATGGCTCTCGAATCCCTCCAGAGCGGCCCTCTTTCCTGTGTTCCCGTCGTACTCATAGCTCACCGTCCTGTTGTCGAAATGCCAAGATCCGGCTACCCTACAAATTCAAGTCAACTTGAGGTCAAGGGATGAAATTGCTCGATATTTCCGAGGTTGCCAAACAGACAGGCCTGGCCGCCTCGACACTGCGTTACTACGAGGAACAGGGGCTGATCGAATCTGCGGGGCGCCGGGGCCTGAAGCGGTTATTCGAACCGGATATCCTGATCCGGCTGTCCTTCATCTGCCTTGGAAAAGCCGCCGGGTTTTCACTGGAGGAAATCACCGCAATGGTCGGCCGGAACGGTCAGCCTCAAGTCTCCCGCGGGGCATTGCAGGAGCGGGCGGACAGGCTGGATGTCCAGATACGCCAGATGACAAACCTGCGCGATGCGATCCGCCACGTGGCCGAGTGCCCTCACCCGTCTCATATGGATTGCCCGAAATTCCGCCGCCTGCTGCAAATCGGCAGCCGGAGGAAGCCGCCCCACACAAAGCTCGGGCCGAAACACGATAAAAAGTGAGCGGACAAACAAAAAAACCCGCCGGTTCGCACCGGCGGGTTCTAAAATTCGGAACGTCCAGAAAGCGATTAACGCTTGGAGAACTGGAATCTGGCCCGGGCGCCCTTCTGCCCGTATTTCTTTCTCTCTTTTTCTCGTGGGTCCCGCTTGACGAAGCCGGCCCGCTTCAAGGAAGGCCGCAGGTCCGGATCGAACAGGATCAGGGCTTTGGTAATGCCGTG
>JBNKOQ010000189.1:0-6736 GCA_050294735.1 Roseibium sp.
CTCTCTTTGCTGCCGAAACCCAAGCCGGCTGCGAAAAGGCTGTCGGCGGAGGATGCCCTGTTCGGCCGGGTCGCTGCGGTAGTGGCCAGCCGCCGCGGTGGTTGGGCTGTGCTTGGGATCTCTGCTCTGGTATTGGCCATCGGCGTCCAGTTGAGCAGCCGGGTGCAGATCGGTGGGCCGACGGGGGCGTTCATCGTCGTCGTCTACGCGGTGATCCATGATCATGGCTATGACGGCCTGGTGCTGGCCACCTTCATGGCCGGGATCATCTTGATGATCGGCGGCTACTTCCGCGCCGGGCGGCTGATTTCCTTTGTGCCGGAAGCGGTGGTGCACGGCTTCACCATCGGCATCGGTGTGATCATCGCCACAAGCCAGTTGAAGGACTTCCTGGGCCTGACCGCAGACAAGGTCCCCGCCGATTTCATCGACAAGATCGAAGCCCTCTGGGCGGTCCGGGAGACATTGAACCTCACGGCTCTTGGCATTGCCGGCGCAACCCTGGTGCTGATCGTGCTGATGCGCCGGCTCATGCCCAAGTTTCCCGGCCTCATTGTCGCTGTGGCCATCGGATCCGCGGCAGCAGCCGTATTCGCCTTGCCCGTCGACACCATCGGCTCCCGCTTCGGCGAATTGCCGAACAGCCTGCCCCTCCCCTCTCTGCCCGACGTTTCGATTGACCGGATCAACGAACTGTTCCCCTCTGCAATCGTCATCGCCTTTCTGGCAGGTGTCGAGTCGCTGCTTTCCGCCATGGTCGCCGACAAGATGATCGAGGGAAATCACCGTCCGAATGCCGAACTGACGGCCCAGGGCATCGCCAATATCACCTCTTCTCTCTTCGGCGGACTTCCGGCAACCGGCGCGATTGCCCGCACCGCGACCAATATTCGCGCAGGCGGCATATCGCCCGTCTCCGGGATCGTGCATGCGCTGATCATCCTTCTGGTGGTGATGCTGGCGGCCTCCCTGGCCGGTTACCTCGCCATGCCCGCGCTGGCCGCAGTCCTCGTGCTGACGGCCTGGAACATGAGCGAACCGCACAAATGGGGCAGCTATCTGCACATGCCCAGGCCGGACCGCCTGCTGCTGCTGCTGACCCTGGTGCTGACGGTCCTGGTCGACCTGACGGTTGCCATCGGCGTCGGCGTCTCCATCGGTCTGGCGCTGCGGCTGCGCGAACGGAAGAACGTCGAAAGCGATTGGACACCACCGGACCGGTAAAACCGGTTTTCGGCACTCAATTCTCCCTTGATGTTCTTGCTTTGTTCGTTCACGATACAAAGCCTTAAGCCATCATCCGAGTTTGGTTGGGCCGGCCAGCCAAATCTTACAAGTCCGGAGAGTTGATATGGAACAACGCTTTAGCCTGATCACCCTGACTGTGCCTGATGTCGCAGCCGCCCGCCGGTTCTTTGAAGAGGGGCTGGGCTGGGTCCGTGCCGCCGGGCCCGAGGACAACATTGCATTTTATCAGATGGGCGGCTGTGTGCTTGCCCTGTACAGCCGGTCCGCACTGAAAGAAGAGATCGGTCAGGACGTGCCGGAGAACACCACGGGCGGGATGACAATCGCCTGGAATGGCCGGACCGAAGCTGAGGTTGATGCAGCGTTTGCCAAGGCTCTAGCGGCAGGTGCCAGGGAAGTCAAAAAACCGCAGAAGGTCTTCTGGGGCGGCTATTCCGGCTATGTCGAAATTCCCGGCGGCCACTTGCTGGAAATTGCCTACAACCCGTTTTGGCCTATTGCCGAGGACGGATCGATCACACTGCCAGGCTGACAGGCGGCAGCCCCGGCTTTGACATCTGCGACCATTGTGCAATGCAATAAAACTTGACGTGCTGGTGGCCACGCTGTCATCTGGGTCCAAAGCCCCTTGTATTAAACTGGCAAAGTTCGGTGCTAACGGGGATCTTTGCTTATGTATTCATACCCGCAGAGCTGCATCCAGCTCTAAGCGAACCAAGCCGGAGTTTTTCCATGGCCCATGCCGCCTATGTCTTTGATGCCTATGGCACCTTGTTCGACGTACATGCTGCAGTCCGCAAACACGCGGACAAACTCGGCCCCGATGCTCAGGCGTTTTCTTTTGTCTGGCGGCAAAAGCAGCTGGAATACTCCTGGGTGCGCGCGCTGATGCAGCGCTACAAGGATTTCTGGGAGCTGACGGAACAGGCGCTGGATACCGCTTATGCTCTCTATCCGTCGGCGGACAAGTCCCTGCGGGACGACCTCCTCAACGCCTATTGGACCCTCGACTGCTATCCGGAAGTGCCCCAGGTTCTAACCGACCTCAAGGCAACCGGTGCCAAGATCGCGATCCTGTCCAACGGCTCCCCGGCCATGCTGGAAGCCGCGGTCAAGGCGGCCGGACTGGCGGAGCTTTTGGATGAAGTCTTTTCCGTCGATGAATTGCGGACCTACAAGACCGACGAGCGGGTCTATGAAATGGCGACAAACCATTTCCGCATTTATCCCGAAGCCGTTTCTTTCCAGTCTTCAAACCGCTGGGACATCGCGGGCGCAACGGCTTTCGGGTTCCGCACGGTGTGGATGAACCGGACCGGGTTGCCGGATGAGTACATCGATCTGGCGCCTTCGGCCGTTCTGAACGACCTGACCGGTCTTCAGGCTCTGGGCTGACAGGGCCTGGCTTGCGCGAGGTCAATGCAGACCCTCGCCTGGTATCTTAAGCTTCGGCGTTACTTGGATCTATATCCCGGAATTCAAGCTTTCATTCAGAATGGCAGGATCCGCCGATGCCGCTTTGGACCGCATTCACGCGCCACTATTCCATGCGCCGAGTTTTACCGTGCCTGTTTTTCCTGTCCCTAGCACCGCTCTCATGTGCGCTTACCGCCCAACCCGTGCAGGCCGGAGACGTGGACCCGCACAGCCTTTATGAAAAGAAATGCACTGCTTGCCATGAAGCCCATGCGGGCGATTTTGTTCATGAAAAACTGAAGATCGAAAACGGCGTGGTGACCGGGCTGCAAACAGGCCGGCCCGTGGCGGCGACTCTGGCCCATGGACATGGTGGACTGACAGCTACGGAAAGGGCTGTCATGATCGCGCATCTTGAAGAAATCGCAGCTGCCGGTACTCTCTATCACGAAAAATGTCTTGCCTGTCATGACCGCGCCAGCAGCATGGCCCGTTCCCGCCTGATCCTGCGCGACAACGTCCTGACGGGCCGCTACAGCGGTAGAGATATAGCCTCCTTCCTGAAAGGGCATGGCCGCCTTTCCGCAGAGCAGGCAGCTGACATGACCGCCACTTTGAGCCGCCAGCTCTCCCCGGCACAGCCTTAGGCTCAGGATGAGACACGCTCAACAGAACGGTTTGGATCACAGAAACGCCGGTTCGGCGCTGCCGCCCGGCACGAGGTGAATTGAATTCCGGGAACCAACGCTTAGTGTGTGCAGCCGGGAGCACCCGTCGCAGTGCTCTCCGGCCACAAGATTAAGTCACGCTCAAAAGCAGTCCCATCTGCTCATCAGATGGCGGTGGAAGCCGGGAGGGAACACGATGAAGCTGTTTGCCATCATTTTAGCCCTCTTGAGCTTCGCGGGGATGATTTTCGGCTGGTGGGGCCTTGAGACAACCGCTGGACGACGGCATTTTGATGAAATGGCAGGCATGATCCCGTTCTTTACGGGCCTTGCCTCTATCGTCCTGCTGCTGGTTTCCGCAGCTCTTTATTATTTCGCAAGAAAGTAAGGTCACCGCACGGCCCAGCCTCGAGCAGATAGACGGGGCTGTTGCAGTCCGGACCCCGGCAATCAGGATTTCGGTGTCCAGAGGATCCGCTGGAGTTCCGAATCCTGCAGCTGGATGTCCGGCGGCAGGCGGTCCCAGGGGCCGTCATACTGCGGTATGGCGAAAACCAGCTTCACATTGGGCGCGTTGCGAGCCTGGCAAATGGCCATGCCGCGCCACAGATTTTGCGCTATGCGGCAGTCGCTGCTGGCCAGCCCGATGTCGTGAAAGGTCATGCCGATGCGCTCGCCGTTGGGGCCTTTCAGGTGATGGGTCACACCGTGGACGGCGCGGACCTTGCCGTTCTTGCCCTTGAACGCCTGCAGAACCTGGAAACCATCCGAGTTGAACGCCGCGATGGCCCATTCGGTGTTGTTCTCGACGGCGGTCTGCACCCCTTCCGTGGTAAAGCCCGGAAGTGCGGCGGCGATTGATTTTTGCCCGTAGGCCGTGTCAGCGGTGATCCCTCCGACACTGTCGTTGGTGATCTGAAC
Source organism: Roseibium sp. (assembly GCA_050294735.1). GTDB lineage: Bacteria > Pseudomonadota > Alphaproteobacteria > Rhizobiales > Stappiaceae > Roseibium. The sequence continues at coordinate 4,254 of JBNKOQ010000189.1, forward strand.
CAGCGTGATGTTCGAGGTGTGCGCCCCCTGCACGGGCCCACCGGTATCAACGGTCGGGGAACAGGCGGTGAGAACCAGACCGAGCAAGCAGACAAAACCGGAAAGCGGCGCACGCATGAAACAGAACACTCCAGAAACGGTTTGACCGTTTGGTAAAACAGAATGCCCGCTCTTAGCACCCGACAAGGCTTACTGCAAAGGCACCGCCGGACTTGTCGACAAGATGATTTTCCCGCAGCACCGTCATCAAGGCATCGCCGGACGGCCAGGAAATCCACGCCGCGGCGAGGCATGTTGCCGCACACGCAACCATGAATTGATCTCCCTCATAGCAAGACACCCGCCGCAGGTTTAACTCACCCCGGGGGCTTAAGACGGGAGATATCGAGATGACAATTCGGAATTTCGCTTTTGCCATGACCGCAGTTGCCGTGGCTCTTTCAGTCCCGGCAGGCGCGATTGCCGACGATACCACACCACCGAATTCCAGCAGCCAGGTCCAGCCGCGCGGATACGGCCCCGGAACAGGCTATGGCATGGGCTCCGGTCCACGCATGGGCTTTGGCATGATGATGCCCGGCTACGGCGGCATGGGCTGGATGCCCGGTTATGGCGCGATGAACGGCGGGATGGCCCGCGGAACACCCGGCCGCGGGCGGTTTTCCATGATCGATGCCAATGAAGATGGCATGGTCAGCGCGGAAGAAGCCGCGTCTGCCGCAGACGAGGTCTTCACAGTCATGGATGCGGACGACGATGGCCAGCTGACCATGGAGGAGTACATGTTCGTGCGCATGGGACCGGGCGACGGATGGAACCAGTCGCGTCAGGCCGCCCGCCAGAAAGCCAAGGCGGACCGGTTCGCCGAGATGGATACCGACGGAGACAAGATGGTGTCCAAGCAGGAGTTCCTGGCCGGAGCCAAGGCGCATCATCAGGCCGCCGATACGGACGGTGACGGCATGGTGACCCCATGGGAACAGCGCAGCCGTAACTGGAACTGACACTGCCCAAGGGAGAGACGGGAGCTGATGCTCAGGTCCCGTCTTTCTCGATCCACTTGGGTGTTGCCGGCGGCTGATAGGTTTTGAACAGCTCCAGCAGGGCTTCGGGCGTATCGGCCGTCTGGACCATTGCCCGCATCACCGGCTTCATGAACCCTTCCGCCGTCTGATAGTCCAGAAAGGCCAGCAACTGGTCGTAAAAGCCTGCGATGTTGAGAAACCCGCATGGCTTGTTGTGATACCCCAGCTGCCCCCAGGTCCAGACCTCGAACAATTCCTCCATGGTTCCCGCACCGCCCGGCAGGGCAGCGAAGGCATCGGATTTCTCCGCCATCATGGCCTTGCGTTCGTGCATGCTGGCGACGATGTGCAATTCGCTCAGGCCTTCGTGGGCGAGTTCCTTTTCCTGCAGCGATCGTGGCAAAACACCAATGACCTTGCCACCGGCCTCAAGCGCCGCATCCGCAACGCGCCCCATCAGCCCGACCCTGGCCCCGCCATAGACAAGAGCAAGCCCCTGCCCTGCGATGGCTTTACCAAGCCCCCTGGCCGCTTCTTCATACTCTGGCCTTGTACCGCTGCTGGAGCCGCAGAAAACGCAAACGGATTTCATCATGACCTCATCAAACACCCCACCGAGGGGCCTGTTTTGAAATGAAAGAGTGCCATGCTGGGGAAAACGATCCGGGACACGCCCCGGAGCGCAATGTCATCAACCGCCCTCAGGCCTTGGACAGTTCGTCCAGAACACGGGCCCAGGACCGGATCCCCTTGTGGAAGCTCTTCATATTGTATTTCTCGTTTGGTGAATGGATAGCATCATCATCCAGTCCGAAGCCAATCAGCAGAGCATCCATGCCAAGCATGCGTTTGAAATCGCCAACGATTGGAATTGAGCCACCACAGCCGATCAAGGCAGCTGTTTTACCCCACTCGTCGGTCAGGGCTTTCTGCCCCTTTTTCAAGGCGGGGCTGTCAAAATCGAGGCGCAGAGCGGGGCTGCCATCTTTCGCAATGAACTCGACCGTGCAGTCAGCCGGGACTTTCGATTTGACGTAGGCCCGGAAGGCTTCCTGGATTTTCTTCGGATCCTGATCGCCGACCAGCCGGAAGGTGAACTTGGCGTGCGCTTCGGCCGGAATCACGGTCTTCGAGCCGGCGCCCTGATATCCGCCCCACATGCCGTTGACTTCAGCTGTCGGACGGGTCCACACGTGCTCGAGCGCCAGGCGGCCCTTTTCCCCGCGTGAGTGCTTCAGTCCTACTTCACCCAGGAAGGCTTCGGCGGAAAAGCCCAGTTTATCCCACAGATCCTTGACGTCTTCCGGGATTTCGATAACGCCGTCATAGAAGCCGGGCAGAGTGATCCGGCCGTTTTCGTCATGCAGGCCCGCTATAATGTCCGCCACGATGTGGTTTGGATTCTGCGCGGCTCCACCATAAAAGCCGGAGTGCAGATCGCGGTTCGCCGCCTCTCCT
>JBNKOQ010000190.1:0-6730 GCA_050294735.1 Roseibium sp.
ATGAGTGACCGGGCACGCGACGATTCCCTGGAACTGGCCCGCAAAGAGGTTCAGATCGCAGAGAAGCGGGTCCTGGAAAACCAACTCCAGATGAAGGCTTTTCGGGTCAGGGAAGGAATAGTTGATCCTGAGGTCGCCTCAGAGCAAGCGCTGGAGCTGATTGCGGAACTCAAGGGTCAAAAGGCCAAGCTCGAAACAGAACTTGGATTGCTTCGGACTGTCACGCCTGACAGTGTGAAAAACAAGACAATCGGTCAGCAGATTGCCGCGCTTGATGCACAGCTGGCGGCCGAGCAGGGAAAACTTGTCGGAGAAAAAGGATCGCTCGTCGGAACCTACGCCGACTATGAAAAAATGGCGCTTGAGGCGGAGTTTTCCGCAAAGGCTCTTCTGACAGCACAGGCAAATTTGGCCAACGCGCGCGTCGAAGCCGGGCGCAAGAGCCTCTATCTGGAGCGTGTTGTCGAGCCGAACAGCCCGGATTACGCACGCTATCCGAAAAGGCTGCTGTCGATCCTCACCGTCTTCATGACATGCTTTCTAATCTATGCGATTATTTGGCTGCTGTATGTCAATGCCAGGGAGCATAAGCACTCTTGAGCCAGTCCTATGAAGACATAAATCAGACTGCGCCTTCGTGGTCTGAGCGTTTTTCGGCGATCCTGTCGACACAAAGCAGGGTCGTTGGTGCGCTTGTCATGCGGGAAATCCATACGCGCTTTGGACGAGACAATATCGGGTTCGCCTGGATTATTGCCGAACCGGTGATGTTCTGCCTGGGTGTGATTGCCATGTGGTCCATGATCAAGTCGGAGTCGCATATTGACACGCCGATCGTGCCATTCCTCCTGTCTGGTTACATGCCCCTGCTGATGTACCGGCACTGCGTCATGCGGGCGCTACGGTGCATGCAGGCAAATCTGGAGCTCATGTATCATCGGCAGGTCACTATCTTTGCCATGTATATGGCGAGGATGGGCGTCGAGATCCTGGGGACGTTGGCTGCGTTTTTCATCACCGGGTTCATCTTCTATGTATGGGGGTTCGTTAAGGTGCCCTATGACATGGGCCCGATGATCTTGGGGTGGCTTATTTATGCTTGGTTTTCGGTGGCCGTTGCCATTACCGTTGGTGCTCTGAGTGAGCGATCTGAGGTTGTTGAAAAGATTTGGCAGCCTGTCTCCTACATTATGATCCCGCTTTCAGGCACGTTTTACATGGTTGATTGGCTGCCGGAGTCTGTTCACCATCTCATCGTGCTGATGCCCCAGGTCAGTGCGGTGGAATATTTGCGCGGGGGGTATTTTGGCCCGGAAGTTCGCGTCCATCACAATCTGCCGGTTGCGATTTACGTCAATATGATCCTGTCGGTGATTGGCCTTTATTTGCTGAAAGACGCGCGCTCTTACGTGGAAGTGACATGATCAGGGTCATAGACCTCGTCAAGGAATACGAGGCGGGACACAAGCGGAAACGGGTGTTGAACGGCGTCAACTTTGATGTCGCCAAGGGTGAACGGCTGGCTGTTCTCGGGCGGAACGGTGCCGGAAAATCGACACTCGTGCGGCTGCTGGGTGGGCTGGAACATCCAACAAGCGGCAAAATACAGTGCGACATGTCGATGTCTTGGCCCTTGGGCCTGAATGGCGGCTTTCAAGGCAGCTTGAGTGGCGTCGACAACATGAAGTTTGTCGCTCGCATATACGGCAAGCCCTATAAGGAAGTCTTTGATTTCGTCGAATACTTCTCGGAGCTGGGTGCCTATCTGTCCGAACCAGTCAAAACCTACTCATCCGGCATGCGAGCCCGTTTGGCATTCGGACTATCCCTCGCGATCGATTTTGACTGTTATCTGATTGATGAGGTCATTTTTGTGGGGGATCAGCGCTTTCACCAAAAATGCCGCGAAGAAATTTTTGAAAAACGTGCGGACCGGTCTCTTCTGCTGGTGTCACATGATGCAAATATTCTCAATGAGTATTGCAACGGTGCTTTGGTGCTCCACAATGGGCGCTCCAAAATGTTCAGTGACGTGCAGCTTGCGCTGGATATCTACAACGCCCTGTAACAGGCAGATCTACTAGAGTAGCCGATGTCATCGCGCCTGACGGATTTGCAGGGGCGGCCAACTTCGGATGTTCTGATGTCATTGAAGATCTGATGACTGATTCTCCCGACAAGACTGTATCTGAACGGGGCATACATACGGCCACCTGTTTCCATTCGCCGACTTCCGCAGGGCCAGGCAGGAGCTTGTCTGCCGCTGAGAGTGCCTAGGTATTTGCTGCCACTCGGTTTCTTGACCTCGCCACCTTGAAGGGCTGGGTGCCGGGAGAACGTTCTCTGTTTGTCCGAACGCTTTCCCAGGCTCATTAACAGTGGAAAACGGCAGGCTGCCCAAATGTTCGGCCCAAGGAATGCTACCTCTTGTCTGATCAGAAGCAGATGCTTCGCCTTTAGCCATGAAAGTGCCGCGAGCCCCTTATGAAGTTCAAGGGTAAGTCCTTTATTGCGATCGTCCTGACACCGGAAACACCCGCCGAGGCGTGGTTTGCCGAGCTGGACCGCATCATCTCGCGCTCGCCCGGGTTCTTCATCGACCGGCCGATCATTCTGGACGTGCGCGGCCGCAAGATGCCGATTGAGGATCTGGAAGAGATGCTTGCCGGTTTGGGGGAGCGCTCCATCCGGGTGATGGGGATCGATGGGATCGCGGGAACTCGGCTGAAGCCGGGCATGCCGCCGAGCTTTGCCGGAGGGCGGCTGACGACGGATGTCGAAGTGCCCGATCCGGATGGCGAGGCCCCCGCCGGAAACGCCGCCGCGGCAGCACCTTCTGCACCGAAAAAATCACCGGCATCAGCCGATGCCCGAAAAAAGCCCAAAAAAGACACCTCACTGGGTGCCGAGACCAGCGCGCCCGGCGACGGCCAGTCCATTGTCATCACCGAGCCTGTCCGGTCCGGGCAGAGCGTGATGCACCCGTCTGGCGATGTCACCATCATCGGCTCCGTCTCCTCGGGGGCGGAGGTCATCGCGGGCGGCTCGATCCATATCTACGGCGCCTTGCGGGGGAGGGCCCTTGCGGGTGTCTCCGGCAACGAGGGCGCGCGTATCTTTTGCTCGAAGCTGGAAGCGGAACTCGTTTCCATCAACGGGCTCTACACGATAGCGGATGATTTTTCCGGTGACGTTGTCAACAAGCCGGCTCAGATCCGTTTCGACGAAGAGAAGCTGATTTTTGAACCGCTGACTTAGGCTGGGACGTCCCGAAAGACATCGCAGCCGGGTTTTCCGGGGTCGCACCGGGAAAATTGGAAAACAGGAAAGCACACCATGAACAACGCCACAGTCATCGTGGTCACATCGGGCAAGGGCGGGGTTGGCAAGACCACCTCCACCGCAGCCATTGCCTCGGCGCTGGCCAAGCAGGGATACAAGGTTTGCGCGGTGGACTTCGACGTCGGCCTGCGCAATCTGGACCTGATCATGGGCGCCGAGCGCCGGGTCGTCTTCGATCTGGTCAATGTGGTGCGCGGCGAAGCCTCGATCAAGCAGGCCCTGGTGCGCGACAAGAAGCTGGACAACCTCTATCTGCTTCCGGCCTCCCAGACCCGCGACAAGGATGCGCTGACGGACGAGGGCGTTGCCAGCGTCATCAATGAGCTGAAGATGTATTTCGACTGGGTTGTCTGCGACAGCCCGGCGGGCATCGAGCGCGGCGCGACCCTGGCCATGCGCTATGCGGACGAGGCGATCATCGTGTCCAATCCGGAAGTCTCCTCGGTGCGCGACTGTGACCGCATCATCGGCCTTCTGGATGCCAAGACCGTGGTGGCGGAAGAAGGCGGGCGGATGCCGAAGCATCTTCTCATCACCCGCTATGACATAGAGCGCGCCAGGCTGGGCGACATGCTGGCGGTCGAGGACGTGGTCGACATTCTGTCCGTGCCGCTGATCGGTGTGGTGCCGGAGAGCAAGGACGTTCTGAAAGCGTCCAACGTCGGCCTTCCGGTGACATTGTCCGATGAGAATTCGCCGGCCTCCAAGGCCTACACGGAGGCCGTTCAGCGGCTTCTGGGCGAAGACATCCCGGTCACCATCCCCTCGGAGAAGAAGGGCCTGTTCGGCAAGCTCTTTAAAGGGAGGGCTGCATGAACATCATGAGTTTCTTCGGCAGGCGGGGCGACACCGCCTCGGTTGCCAAGAACAGACTGCAGATCCTGCTGGCGCATGAGCGGGGTGGAAACTCGGCCACCGACGCCAAACTGATTTCCTCCCTGCGCGAGGACATTCTGGCCGTGGTCGCCAAGCACATCAACATCGACCCGGATGCCGTGCGCCTGGAAATGGACCGCAACGGCGACATCACCACCCTCGGCATCGACATCGAGCTGCCGGATGGTGAGGTCCAAAAGGCGGGTTAGGGCAGCCTCCCAAACTCTCCCCCACGATGGCATAACCTGCCGTCGTGGGGAGTTTTCTCCCTTTCCGCGGCCTGAGTGCGCCGCCGGGATGAGCCAGGAGCGGACTGAGCGCTTTTACCGCTCGTCACCGAAATACCGCACGCGCAAATCTTCGATCACTTCGGTTTCATGCGCTGTGAGAAGTTCCAGCGTCAAGGGGCGGGTCCAGGGGCTGCCATGCGCCAAGGCAAAGCCGTATTTGTCCGGTTCGAAAATCGGACCAATCACATCGACCTCTTCTTGGGGATGGGTATGCGCGTAATACTCCAATACCGGCGCGTCACCGACAATGGCCGCGATGTCTCCTGAATGAAGTGCTGCGGCGGCATCTTCGATCTGGTCATATTCCACATAGGACCAGCCGGAGCTGTCCGCAAACTCCTGAGCAACGCTTCCGGCGAAAACGCCGATGGTTTTGCCCGGCAGGTCCGCAACGCTGTTGATCTGGTTCGTGAGCGAAAGAGTGGTCATGACACTGGTCACCGACGAGGTGACATAGGCCATGACGGCAATGCCGCAGACCAGCCACAGGGCCTGCCAGATGCGCCCGATCCAGCCGAACAGGTTCTTGCGGGACGGTGCCTTTCCTGACGTTGCCACCGACATGACCGCGTAAAAGCTTTCCGCGGCCCCTTCCGGCCAGCTCTTTGGGAAATTTTTGTCGAAACGGCGGTCGAACAGGGTCATCAAGACGGTGGAGATCAGGATAACCAGCGCGAGCCAGCCATAGGCCTTCAAATAACCGGAGTCGCTCAGGCCGGTGAAGATCTCGCCGAAGGTCGCTCCCTGGTTGTCCGGCACCAGAATGCGAAGCCCCGCATCGAACCAGGGCTGGGTGAAGTCGATCCGGTTGGCCCGGCCACGGGTGATCGTGAGATTGGTGACTGCCACACCGATGGAGCGGTCCGCCGTCGCTTCGACCAGCTCACGGATTGTCGGAAAGACGGTGTATTCGTAGGACAGGCCGTACTTCTTCGCCAGCATCTCCCAAAGTTCGACGGCCATTCCCGTATAGCCGTCATCCTGTTTCATCACGAACGGCGGACTGAGGTAAAGCCCGACCTTCACCGGTTCCTGCGGCAGGGGCGGGACTTCATCGGGCGAGGTGGTCTGACCCCAGGCCGGCAATGCAACTCCCAGAAAAACAACCAGGGCCAGCAGACGGATGAAGGGGGCTTGCACAGTAGAATTGGCGGTCATCCCAAGCTCCAATGGATAAAATAGATATTTGGACATAATCGACTGACGCTAATGGTTATTTAAACCGCGCCTCATGCCGTCTTGCAATCGGAAGCCGTCTGTCTTCGCGCTTGGGCAAGTCTGGTGTGCAGATGAATTCCCGCGTTTACGTTCAACCTGTGCCCACACATTTGGGCACAGGTTTCGATTTGATCCCCGGGAAAAGCCTTGAAACAGCGGAAGAGCGGAACCTTGATCCCGCCCAAACCCTATCGCCGTGAGAAAAATCCATCGACCGTGGCGATGATCAGGTTATGTTTTGCCGCGCGCTGCACACCACCATTCCTGCAAATAATCTCGTCCCCAGGCTCTTCCCTTTTCAGAAGCTCAAATCCGCCTGGTTTGCACTGCCCCAGAAAATCGAAGTGGGAGAGTGTTTCCGGTTCTATGTAGATCGCGGTTTCCGGCGGAAGGGCCTCAATCAAGACACGGGATTCGATGTCGAGTGTCAGGCCGGAATCCATCAGAGGCGCCCCGAACATCAGCATGGGTGTGTGCACCCGACCCAAGCTCGCCCTGGAAAAACTCTGGGTGCCGCCAAGGTCAAAAACCGCGAATGCCTTGATCCGGGGATCGGAAAGATCGGCCTCCATCTGCGCGATGTCTTCGGGAGTGCGCGCAACGTCCCAGTCGGCAAGAATGTTGCAGCTCAACTCGTCCGGGTTCTTGTCGCAGAAGCGTTTCAACCCCGACGCGTCATACCGGGCTCCCGCCAAAAGCGCTGCGGTAAATCCTCCCAGCGAGTGGCCTGCCATGAATACCCGGGCTGAATCGACAAGCGCCGACAATTTCGGCGATGTTGCCGCGTAGTCTATCACGCGGGAAATGTCCCTTGGCCGCTCCCAAAGCTGACGGCGCTGGTCGGGGTCGCGCGACCAGGTGGACGTGCCGGGATGATTGATCGCGGCGACAACATATCCCCGCCGGGCCATCGCCCCGGCGAACCATGCCTGATTGTCGGCATTGCCGAACATACCGTGCGACACCACCACGAGCGGAAACTTTCCATCCGCGGGCGGCGCATT
>JBNKOQ010000191.1:0-6681 GCA_050294735.1 Roseibium sp.
AGACCGCGTCCGACCCGAAAGCCGCCAGCGCCTCGGCCCGGCAACGCTCCAGGGCCTCGGCGATCTCGTCGGCGTTTCGGACCAGCCGCATGCCGCGCCCGCCGCCGCCCCAAGAGGCTTTCAGCATGACCGGGTAGCCGATGCCCTCTGCGAGTTTTTTGATTTCGTCCAGGTCGTCGGGCAGTGGATCGGTTGCCGGCATAACCGGAACGCCGGCTTCTATCGCCAGGTTCCGGGCCGCGACCTTGTTTCCGAGCCGGCGCATGGTTTCCGGTTTGGGGCCAATGAAGATAATACCTGCTTCATCGCACGCCTCGGCGAATTCCGGGCTTTCCGACAAAAAGCCGTATCCGGGATGAATGGCATCTACTTTTGCTTGCTTGGCAACGCGGATGATCTCGTCAATGGATAGGTAGGCTTCGATTGGCCCGAGGCCCTTGCCAACCTGATAGGCTTCATCGGCTTTGAAACGGTGCAGGGCGAGCTTGTCTTGCTCTGCGAAGATTGCGACCGTTTTTAAGCCCAGCTCATTGGCGGCACGAAACACGCGAATGGCGATTTCGGACCGGTTTGCGACGAGAATCTTGCGAATTGCCAAAAGCATTTCTCCCAAATTTCTGCATTAGCCGCCCCATACGACGTAGCTCTGCAGTTTCTACTTTGGTCGGAAGTAGAATAAAAGGGGAAGGAACTATGTCCTATCCATTTTATTGAAGGCACGGCAAGGGCCGCTCCGGTAAGTCAGGCGACAATCCGGCGCCGGAACGCTTCGGCAACTGCGTGAGTCCGGTTGCGTGCACCCAGTTTGAGAGTTGCTTCCTTGAGATACCAATCAACGGTATGCCGCGACAGGCCAAGGGTGTCCGCTATCGCCGAGCTCGTCCTTCCGGCCGCTGTCCATCGCAGGCATTCAATTTCCCTGCCGGTGAGTTCGGTTGCCGATGGCTGGGTATCGAGCGGTTTCAGCGCCAGTTTGAAGCTGTGATCGTAGCTGTAGAGGCCGGCAAGGTGCAGGGCTTTCATATCCCCCGGACTGAGGTCGACGTTTGTTCCTGCGAAAACAAGGCTGCCTTCGCAGCCTCCCGTGCCATAGACGGGGATGAATATCCCATCTTTCATGTCGAACTCGCGCGCTTCGTCCAGAATTCGTTCTCCCCGTTTGGTGACGCCCTTGTCCTGCCGGGTATCAGACCAGCGAAAAGGCCCTGTTGAGTCACGCACGGCGCGTGCGACGACGGGATCGTCCAGAATGTATTGCTGCTGGAGATATCTTTCCCGCCACTCAGGGTTCCAGTTTGAGGCAAGCAAATAAGGCTCGGTGAGAGATCCGGGGCCGGTAAACGTCGCGAGTACAAAAATCGAAAAGCCGAAGTCTGAGGCGAGTTCCGAAAGGCTTTCGGACGTGTCTTCCATGGTTTGGGCGCTGGAAATCAACTCTGCGAAATCCAGGGCGCGGCTCAAACGCTCATTGTACATTGCTGTCCTCAAATTCCGGCGGGTCGTTCACGCTCTAGCAAGTTTTAAGTATAGTATTCCACTTGGTGTACCAAAAGGAAACAATACCGTAAATCTTCCTTTCTCCTCCCCTGACTGTCGTGCAGAGACACCCTCTACATATAGCTCAATGCCAATTCCAGAGCGCTATATTGAGTGCGTACAAAGAGGGAACTCGGGGGGAGAAGCGATTCGTATGGTGTCTGTTCACTCTGTGTTTGGACCGTTAACAGGGGTGATGGAAATTACTTTGTTGGTTTAATTGGCTGTCAACACTTGACTGGGTTGGCGCATTGCTCCGTCCTGAAGCGGCGGATGGCATAAGATTCTGACAAGATTCAGGATTTCGTATCTCTTCGAAGCCATGCAGCTAGATGTCGTATAGAACGAAACCTGAATCGCCGGGAGTCGCCGATTCGATCAACATTTGTTCTGGAGTCGTTCTTTCAGCCCATTTTTTGTCAGAAAAAAGCTAGGAAAAAGAAGGGGGACAGGCATCTCCTCAGTATGCTAGACAGCCCGGACCTTGAAGCCTGTGCCGCGTTCTAGGGCGCCTGCCGAACTGACATCGTATCCATCTATGCCACGTTCTCCATATATGCCGCTGCCACCTGCTGCGAGATCCAGAACTGTTACCGCAGTTCTCGGGCCGACCAACACGGGCAAAACCCATCTCGCCATCGAACGGATGCTGGCTCATCCCAGCGGATTGATCGGCCTGCCGTTGCGCTTGCTGGCGCGGGAAGTCTATAGCCGGATTGAAGAGAGGGTTGGCGCCGATGCTGTTGCGCTGATCACCGGCGAAGAAAAAATCATCCCGAAGGCGCCGCGGTTCTGGGTGTCTACCGTTGAAGCAATGCCGCTTGACCTGCAGACGGACTTTGTGGCCATCGATGAGGTGCAGCTGGCCGGGGATCTCGACCGCGGACATGTCTTTACCGACCGCATTTTGAATTTGCGGGGCCAGTCGGAAACGCTGCTGCTGGGCGCGGCCACTGTCCGTCCGCTTTTGGAAAAGCTGCTTCCGGGCCTCAATGTTGTGACGCGCCCCCGCATGTCGGTTCTGACGTATGCGGGGTCCAAGAAGGTTTCCCGCCTGCCCTCGCGATCGGCGATTGTCGCCTTTTCCGCTGACGAAGTTTACGGGATTGCCGAACTGATCCGGCGTCAGCGTGGCGGTGCTGCGGTGGTGCTGGGATCTCTGAGCCCGCGAACGCGGAACGCCCAGGTCGAATTGTTTCAAAATGGCGATGTCGATCATCTGGTCGCAACCGATGCCATCGGCATGGGGCTTAATCTGGATGTCGACCACGTGGCCTTTGCGGGGAACCGGAAATACGACGGCTATCAATACCGTCAGCTGACGGCTGCTGAAATGGGGCAGATTGCTGGCCGGGCCGGGCGGCACATGCGTGATGGCACTTTTGGCGTGACCGGACGGGTGGATCCGCTGGACGACGATTTGGTCGATCAGATTGAAAGCCATCATTTCAACAGCCTAAAAGTGCTGCAATGGCGCAACAGTCAGCTAGATTTTGCATCAGCGAATACGCTGCGCAGATCTCTGGATGTTGTGCCGCGCGAGGATGGCCTAGCCCGCGCTCCGACTGGCGATGATATTATTGCGCTTGAGCATTTGTTGCGGGATTCCGCCATTTCTGACATGGTCAAGGGCGCAAAATCGGTCGAATTGCTCTGGGATGTGTGCCAGGTTCCTGACTACCGGAAGATCGCTCCAGCCAATCATGCTGAGCTTTTGAACACGATTTATACCCATCTGATGCAGGACGGAGCCATCTCGGATGACTGGTTTAACCGTCAATTGGCCTTCGCAGATCGCGCAGATGGTGATATCGACACTCTGGCGAACCGGATAGCACATATCCGGACCTGGACATTTGTCGCAAACCGACCTGACTGGCTGGCCGATCCGGTGCACTGGCAGGAGGTTACCCGCGGCATTGAAGACAAACTATCTGATGCGCTGCATGATCGGCTGACCAAAAGGTTCGTTGATCGGCGCACCAGTGTATTGATGCGACGTTTGAGAGAGAACGCCATGCTGGAAGCGGAAATTACATCGAGCAGCGATGTGCTCGTAGAAGGTCAGCACATCGGGAATCTGCTCGGCTTCCGGTTTGCCCCTGATGCGGCGGCCGAAGGGTCGGACGGAAAGACCGTGCGCGCAGCCGCGCAAAAAGCGCTTGCCACGGAAATTGAAAGCCGGGCGGAAAAGCTGTCCCGGTCGGAAAACTCAGATTTCATTCTGACGGCGGACGGATCGATCCGCTGGCGGGGCGAAGCTGTGGCCAAGGTGTCCTCCGGGGATGAGGTTCTGACCCCCAACGTGCTGCTGCTTGCTGATGAACAGCTGACGGGACCGTCCCGCGACAAGGTTCAGGAGCGGCTTAATCTCTGGCTGAGTGCGCAGATCGACACGCTGTTGAAGCCGTTGATGGATCTAAAAGCATCCGAAGGACTGGAAGGCCTGGCGCGCGGTGTGGCATTCCGGATTGTTGAGGGCCTCGGTATCCTTGAACGCCAGGAAGCTGCGGACGAAATTCGCCAGCTGGATCAGGATATGCGTGCCTCCCTGCGCAAGCATGGAATACGCTTCGGTGCTTATAACATCTATATCCCGGCGCTTTTGAAACCGGCGCCGAGCCAGCTTCTGGCTCAGCTTTGGGCGCTTAAGCACGGCAAACTGGACATGGATGGCCTGAACGATCTGCCGCAGCTTTCGGCCTCTGGGCGAACTTCCATCCCTGTCGACGAAGCAATCGACAAGGCTCTTTACAGGGTTGTCGGTTTCCGCGTTTGCGGCCCGCGTGCGGTTCGTGTCGATATTCTGGAACGGCTGGCCGATCTGATTCGGCCTCTGGTGGCCTGGAAGCCTTTGGATGCAGAGGTCGCGCCGCCCGATGGAGCGATTGCCCAGGGCGGCGGCTTCACCGTGACTGTGGCAATGACGTCTCTGCTGGGGTGTGCCGGTGAAGACTTTTCCGCAGTGCTCAAATCACTAGGCTATCGACTTGAGACCAAAGAAGTCGAAAAGCCGGTGACTGCGAAGCCCGATGAGGTTGCTCCGGAAACCACTGACGCGGCGGTTCTCCCGCAAGAGCCAGTCGAAACGGCTGCGGAAACCGCAATTCCTGAAAGCGCGGAACCGGTCGCTGAAGCTGCAACGGCCGAGGATGCCGGTATTGTTGAGGGAGCCTCGGCCGCTGCTGAGGCAAGTGCCGCAACTGCAGAAACGGATGCTGTTGACGAGACTCCAGCTGAGGTTGTCGAGACGGAAACCGTGACAATCGAGATCTGGCGGCCGGGCCGTTCGGATCGCCGGCCACGCAATCGCGGCCAGGACAATCGGCGTGGCGGCGACAACCGCAAAGGTGGTCAGGGTCAAGGCCGTGGTGGAGAGCAGCGCGGCGGTGACAAGCGCCCTGGCGGGCCGAAAGGTGGCAAGGGCCGTGGTCCGAAGTCATTTGCGGGAGACCAGAAGCGGGGAGACCGCGCGCCGAAAAAAGACAAGCCAATTGATCCAAACTCGCCTTTTGCAGCCCTTTTGGCTCTTAAGGAGGGCATGGGCAAGAAGGATTAGGTTCTGACTGCGGGTCGTAACATTCCGCCGTCCGCAACTCCGGCGCTGCGGGTCGATAAATGGCTCTGGTACGCCAGGGTCACGAAGTCCCGTTCCCTGGCTCAGAAACTGGTCGGCGGTGGCCATGTCCGTATCAACAAGGACAAGATCACCTCGGCCAGCAAACCGGTTACAATCGGCGATGTTCTGACGATTGGGCTGGAGCGGCGTGTGCTTGTGCTGAAAGTGCTGGCCCTGGGTTCTGGGCGGCGGCCTTATTCCGAGGCCAGGCTGTTATATGAAGATCTGTCCCCGCCACCTCCGGAGAAACAGATGATTCCAGAGGCGCCGGCGAAGCGGGAGGCCGGTGCGGGACGGCCGACAAAACGGGAACGCCGACGTATGGACGCCTTCCGGGAGACCGAATGAAACAAAAATTCGGCAAGTGGCCGAATTGGGGTACGGGTTTTCCGGCAGAGACATTTTGCGCACGTGCCGAAGCTTGCGCGATGCGTCTAAACGGGCTACCCAACGCGGTTAGATAGAGGTGTTGTTCACAGAGCCTGTCAGATGCGGCAGACCGGAACAGCGAAACCATCGTCACTAGAGGATTGCGATGACCTACGTCGTCACCGACAACTGCATTAAGTGCAAGTACACCGATTGTGTAGAAGTTTGCCCCGTGGATTGTTTCTACGAGGGTGACAACATGCTGGTGATTAATCCGGACGAATGCATCGATTGTGGTGTTTGCGAGCCGGAGTGCCCCGCGGAAGCGATCCTGCCGGATACCGAGCCTGGTCTGGAAAAGTGGATTGAGCTCAACGCCGAATATTCGGAAAAATGGCCCAATATCACCGAGAAGAAAGACCCTCTTCCGGAAGCCGAAGAATTTGATGGCAAGAAGAACAAGCTTGCGGAGTATTTTTCTCCGGAGGGTCCGTCCGAGGCCTGATCAATACGGGTCGGCAGGACGTAGCGTTTTGCTGATTTATGCGATTTGATTGTTTGATTTGGAGAGGTTCAAACCGCCCTGGAAAATGCTGCAGGGCGGCAAACGCACGTGTAATGTCGCAACTGTGCTTTAAATTTCTGCAAAGCTGTGTTATATTTACCAGATAGTCGTTCAACCACTGGCTGAATTCCCCCTCAAAGAGGAGCTTGGCGATCACATTCTATGTCAGATTGTGAGCAGGAACTCGTACTTCATGACTGAGCTACTTTGTAGAGTGGATTTTAACGGCTGACCACCCAGACGCGTCGGATATCAACAGGCGTTCCAGCAAGGATCGCAGATGGGGTTCGCACGCGTCACAAAAAGAACATTGGGCCGCGATTTGCGGCACATCTACGGTCAGGCAGACCGGCAACTGCGCAGGAGTAATAACGAGAATGGCAACTGGTACCAAGAAGGCCGCGCAGCGTCAGGGGTTTAAAACTGGCGAATATATCGTCTATCCGGCTCACGGTGTCGGTCAGATTACTGCCATTGAAGAGCAGAGCGTCGCAGGCCATAGCCTTGAGCTGCTTGTTATCGTGTTTGAAAAAGACAAGATGACGCTCCGTGTTCCTGTGGCGAAGATTGCTTCCGTCGGCATGCGCAAGCT
>JBNKOQ010000192.1:0-6677 GCA_050294735.1 Roseibium sp.
GAACAGCATCACGACGGTTCCTCATTCGCACAAGGCATTCGGGGCTTCGCCAGACGAGCGGAAGCGCCCCGCCGCACACCTGAAGACGGCTCCCCCGCACGAAATTGCCGAAAATAGATAGGATCCGGTGTGGATCCTTCCCCTGTTACACACACGTTGCCGGTACGGACTTGGGCAGCCCTTGACAATTTCATGCTGAATCGTTTTGGTAAGATGTCAGACCAATTTGACATATCCAAGACACAGCAGGGTTCATGGTGACTCAAGGGAACGAAAAACCAGCGATAGCGCGGCTAGCACCCATCGACCGGGTGCGCCAGGTTACGGAAGCTCTTGCCTCCTACGTCTCGCAGGCTGGGCTGAAGGCCGGTGACCGCCTGCCTGCCGAGCGCGAACTGATGGACGCCTTGGCGGTCGGACGATCCACCATCCGCGAGGTCATCCGCCACTTTCAGGCGCTTGGTGTTATGGAAACGCGCAAGGGCAGTGGCACTTACCTCGTCAAGCCCGTGACATCAGCCACCATCCATATGCCACTGTCGCTGGACACGGCGAATTTACGCGATGTCCTGCTGCAAACGCTGGAAGTCCGGCGCGGTCTTGAAGCCGAAGCCAGCATAGTCGCCGCCCGCCAGCGGACCGAAGAAGATTTGGCCAATATTGAGGTAAAGCTCAACGAGATGGAACGGGTGCATCTGGAGCAAGGCACCTCGGGACCGGAAGACCTTGCCTTCCACCTGTCGATTTATGATGCCACCCACAATCCCCTGTTCCGGCAATTGCTGGAGCAGATGCGCGAAGCCTTCGAGCGGTTCTGGGAGCGGCCATTCAACAGGTCCGACTTCGCCCGCCGGTCGTTTCCCTATCACCGCACTCTATTCAACGCCATTGCCGCGCAGGACACCGAAGCCGCACGCCGAGAAACAATGAAGATCCTCGATGTGGTTGAGGAAGACATTAAGGAAATGTCCAAATGAATGACGGTTCCAGCCCGTTGGATGCCTTCTCCCTGATCACCGCCCATGATGAAGGCCACGCCTTCGACGCGGTGGTCCCCCCAATCGTGCAAACCTCACTTTTCACGTTCTCCAGCTACGACGAAATGCTGTCGACCTATCGCGGTGAAAAAGTCCGGCCAGTCTACTCCCGCGGACTGAACCCAACGGTCCGCCTCTTCGAGGAAATGCTGGCAAAGCTTGAAGGCGGCGAGGATGCGCTCGGATTCGGCAGTGGCATGGCGGCCATTTCCTCGTCCGTACTGACATTTGTGGAGCCCGGCGACAGGATTGTCGCCGTTCGTCATGTCTACCCCGATGCCTTCCGGCTGTTCGGCACCTTGCTGAAGCGGATGCAGGTGGAAGTGACCTATGTGGACGGCCTGGATGAGGATGCTGTCGCCAAGGCCCTGCCCGGCGCAAAGGTTCTCTATCTGGAAAGCCCGACGAGTTGGGTCATGGATGCCCATGACGTTGGCGCGCTCGCGGCTCTTGCGCGCAAGCACGGTGCTCTGTCGATCATCGACAACAGCTGGGCGACCCCGGTTTTTCAGCAGCCGCTTGGATTGGGCGTCGACCTGGTTCTGCATTCGGCTTCCAAGTATCTCGGGGGGCACAGTGATGTGGTGGCCGGTGTGGTGGCCGGCTCAAGCAAGCTGATCGACCGGATCCGCGGCGAGGCCCTGCCCTATCTCGGCGGCAAGCTGTCGCCGTTCGACGCCTGGCTGCTGCTGCGGGGCCTGCGCACCCTGCCCATCCGCATGAAGGCGCACGAAGCCTCCGCGCTCGAAATCGCAAAACGCCTGCAAGCCCACGATATGGTGGGTGAGGTTTTTCATCCGGCACTGGCCAACCGGCTGCCGCCCGGCCTGAGCGGCACTTCCGGCCTGTTCTCCTTCACATTGCGTGAAGGGGTCGATGTGGCTGCGTTCTGTAACCACCTGAAGCTGTTTCAGCTCGGAGTCAGCTGGGGTGGCCACGAAAGCCTCGTCGTTCCCGGCGAAGTCGTTCTACAGCAAAAAGCACAGCCGAATTCGGCTCAGGCCTTCGGCATCGATGGCCGGTCCGTCCGCATCCATGTGGGCCTGGAGGGAACCGAGGCCCTGTGGTGTGATCTGGAGGCCGCGATCGCGGCCTCCCAAAACCAATAACTCTAAAATCACAGTCTTCAATAAAGAGGGGAAGTACAATGATGAAGAGATTACTGACGGCGGGCCTGCTCGCCACGATGATGACGGGAACGGCTCTCGCGGATACCACATTGAAACTGGTCGAGGTCATTACCAGCCCCGCCCGGACGGAAACCCTGAAATCCATTGTCGCGAAGTTCGAAGAAGCCAACCCGGGAACAACGGTTGAAATCGTCTCCTTGCCCTGGGGCGAAGCATTCCAGAAATTCGCAACCATGGTTTCGGCCGGAGACATCCCCGATATCGTTGAAATGCCGGACACCTGGCTGTCGCTCTATGCCAACAATGGCATGCTCGAAAGCCTCGAGCCCTATCTCGACACATGGGAATCCACCGCTGATCTGACCGACCGGGCACTGGAGCTTGGCCGGGATATCGACAACACCGCCTACATGCTGCCCTACGGCTTCTATCTCCGGGCCATGTTCTACAACAAGAAGCTGCTGGCTGAAGCCGGCGTCTCCGGGCCACCAAAGACCATGGAGGAATTCGCAGAAGCCTCCAAGAAGGTGTCCGCTCTGCCCGGCAAATACGGCTACTGCCTGCGCGGTGGTCCCGGCGGGTTGAACGGCTGGGTCATGTTCGGCGCCACCATGGCCGGTTCCAACAAGTTCTTCAACGAAGACGGTACGTCCACCTTCAACAGCGAAGGCTGGACCAAGGGTCTCACCTGGCTG
Organism: Roseibium sp.; assembly: GCA_050294735.1. Classification (GTDB taxonomy): domain Bacteria; phylum Pseudomonadota; class Alphaproteobacteria; order Rhizobiales; family Stappiaceae; genus Roseibium. The sequence goes on from JBNKOQ010000192.1 coordinate 2,863, forward strand.
ATCGACATCTACAAGAACGGCTATGCGCCGAAAGATGCGGTCAACTGGGGCTTCAACGAGATCGTTGCCGGTTTCTACAGCGGCACCTGCGCGTTCCTCGACCAGGACCCCGATGCCCTGATCGCCATTTCCGAGCGGATGAAGGCAGAGGATTTTGGCGTGACGACCATGCCGAAAGGTCCGTCCGGGAAAACCTTCCCGACCATCGGCTATGCCGGCTGGTCGATGATGGCCAAGAGCGAAAACAAGGATCTGGCCTGGAAGCTGATCTCGACGCTCGAAGGACCTGAGGGCAACCTCGTCTGGAACAAGCGCACCGGCGCCTTGCCCGTCCTGAAGTCGGCGGTCGAGGATCCGTTCTACGCCAGTGAACAGTTCAAGGGCTGGTTCGCGGAACTGGAGGATCCGGACGCCGTACCGACCACCATGCCGACCTACCTGGAAGAGTTCGCCTATTTCAAGGATGCCCTTGCGATCCAGACCTCCCAGGAAGCGCTTCTGGGCGATATCACGCCGGAAGAACTCGCCAACCAGTGGGCGGAGTATCTGACCGAGGCCCAGCAGAAGTTTCTTGCGAAGAAATAACGGCCTTTCTCCGGGCGGTGCCATGCGCCGCCCGGACCTCACGCCATCCAGATCAGCTTTGTAAGTTCTTACGAACGCACGATGCCCTAGACGCCAGAGAAGCGGAAACAGATGACACGCCTTGCCCAGCCACGGGACAGACTGCCGCTGTCCCGGCGGTTCGCCCTTGCAGCGGAACCTTATCTCTACAGCGCCCCCGCGCTGATCCTGATCGTAGCGGTCATGCTGGTGCCTCTGGTCCTCGGCATTTCCTATGCTTTCCGCGATATCCAGCTTCTGAATCCATTTTCCGGCGGTTTCGTCGGCCTGGACCATTTCCGAGATCTCGCGCAGGACCGGGCCTTCTACCGCGCGCTGTCGAATACGCTGTGGTGGACCGGCGCTTCGGTCTTTCTGCAGTTCGGCTTCGGGCTGATCCTGGCGCTACTGCTCGACAAACCCTTCAAGGGGCGCGGGATGGTTCAGGCTCTGGTTTTCCTGCCATGGGCCGTGCCGACATTTCTCGCTGGCCTCAACTGGGCTTGGCTATTCAATCCAGTCATCGGCCCTTTGCCACACTGGCTTTACGCGCTTGGCATCCTGAGCGAACCGAACAATATCCTGTCCGACCCTCATCTCGCCATGTGGGGGCCTATCACCGCCAACGTCTGGTGGGGCATTCCCTTTTTCGCCATCACCCTACTGGCTGCGCTTCAGTCCATCCCGCGCGACCTTTATGAAGCTGCGTCCATTGACGGCGCTGGACCGGTAAAGCGGTTCCTGTCCATCACGCTTCCCTTCCTGGCCCCGACCATCGCCATTACCGTGCTGCTCCGCACGGTCTGGATCGCCAACTTCGCCGATCTCATCGTGGTGATGACCAACGGTGGGCCTGCGGACCGTACCCAGATTGTCGCCAGTTACATTTTCACCCAGGCCTTCAAGCGGCTCGATTTCGGATACGCCTCGGCCATCGCCCTCGTGCTGCTGGCCCTGCTGCTGGTCTATTCGATGTTGATCGTGTTCCTCCGCCAGACACTCCTGAAGGAGGACTGACCCATGCGCGCCCGTAAAGTCTCCCTCATCGCAGCCCATCGCCTCGCGATCCTCGGCTATATCGTCTTTGCCCTGTTTCCCCTGTACTGGCTGTTGAAGGTTGCCGTCACACCCAACGACCTGCTCTACAGCGAGGGTGTCCGGATGTGGCCATCGAAGACGACGTTCGAGCATTTCGACTTCGTCCTCCGCCACAGCGCCTTTCCGACCTTCTTCCGCAACTCCGTGATCGTTGCCGGCTCCACAGCGCTGGTGGTCACGCTCGTCGCGTCCCTGTCCGGGTATGCCCTGTCGCGGTTCTCGTTCCGGGCGAAATACTGGCTGGTCGCGCTGATGCTGATCACCCAGATGTTTCCGCTGGTAATGCTGGTCGCACCGATCTTCAAGATCCTGTCGCCACTCGGACTAACCAACAGCCTCACGGGTCTGGTGATCGTCTACTCCGCCTTTAACGTGCCCTTCGCCACCTTCCTGATGCAGTCCTTTTTCGACGGCATCCCGAAAGACTTGGAAGAAGCAGCGAAGATCGACGGTGCAACACAGTTCAAGGCGTTCCGCCAGATCATCCTGCCACTCACCCTGCCGGGCGTCGCCGCCACGCTCGGTTTCGTCTTCACAGCGGCCTGGAGCGAGCTGCTCTTCGCCCTGATGCTGATTTCCGGTTCTGACTCGGCCACCTTCCCGGTCGGATTGCTGACCTTCGTTTCCAAGTTCTCCGTCGACTTCGGTCAGATGATGGCCGCCGGTGTGCTCGCGCTTATCCCGGCTTGCCTCTTCTTCCTGATGATCCAGCGCTATCTCGTGCAAGGCCTGACGGCCGGCGCGGTCAAAGGCTGAAAGGTTCTCTCATGGCTTCTATCGAAATTCGGGACGTCCGAAAGAATTACGGCAATGTCGAGGTTCTGCACGGGGTGGACCTCGACATTCAGGACGGCGAATTCATCGTTCTGGTGGGCCCATCCGGTTGCGGCAAATCCACACTCTTGCGCATGATTGCGGGACTTGAGGAGATCAGCTCGGGGGATATCAAGATCGCGGACCGGCAGGTCAACGATCTTCCGCCAAAGGACCGGGACATCGCCATGGTCTTCCAATCCTATGCGCTCTATCCGCATATGACCGTCGCCGGCAACATGAGCTACAGCCTGAAGCTCCGCAAAACGCCGAAGGACCGGGTCGCCGAAATGGTTCAGGAGGCGGCCGGCAAACTCGGCCTGGAACCACTGATGGAACGGCGCCCCAAAGCCCTTTCCGGCGGCCAGCGCCAGCGCGTCGCCATGGGCCGGGCTATCGTCCGTCAACCAAAAGCCTTTCTCTTCGACGAACCCCTGTCCAATCTCGACGCCCGTCTGCGAGAGCAGATGCGGGCTGAAATCAAGAAGATGCACGCCGACCTGGGCGCCACCTCGATCTATGTCACCCACGACCAGATCGAGGCCATGACCCTGGCCGACCGGATCGTCGCCATGCATGGCGGCATCGTGCAACAGGTCGGAACGCCGCTCGACCTTTACGACCGCCCGGCCAATCTCTTCGTGGCCGGCTTCATCGGCTCGCCGGGGATGAACTTTCTGGGTGGTCACTATCATGTCGCCGGCGAAGGGGCCGAATTCCACCTTCCCGATGGGACGTCAATCCCCGTCGAGCCTCGGTCCGCTCTGGCGGACGGGTCTCCGGCAACCCTAGGCATCCGGCCCGAACATGTCATCGTCTCCGAAGGAGGACGCTGGGAGGCCGGCGTCGATCTGGTGGAACCGACCGGTTTCGGCATCATCCTGCACCTCACCCTTCACGGCCAGGCGTTCAAGGCGTTTACGCTCGACCGCTCCGTCCTGACCCCGGCTCCGGGCCTGAAGGTCGACTTCCCAGCAGAACACTTTCATCTGTTCGACGCAACAGGCAACAGAGTCTAAAGCAGCGGCACCTAGTCCTGTGCAAGGCCCGTCGACTCGCCGAGGCTCAGTTGCGGCTCGATCCGGATCAGGGCCGGTTCTGCGCCGGTGGTCTTGCCACGCAACAAGCCGCTGATCAGCTCGGCGGTCCGCAAACCGATATCGCGGGCACGCGGGTCGATGGTCGTGATGGTCGGGACGCAAACCGCTGAAATCTCGAAGGCGCCGAAACCGGCAATTGCCATATCGGCCGGAACGCGAACACCGCGCCGCATGCATTCGGTCATCGCACCGAAGGCAGAC
>JBNKOQ010000193.1:0-6670 GCA_050294735.1 Roseibium sp.
GGCGTGCTGTGGCCGTTCCGCCCAGAAGAAATTGGCGCCGTCCGTACCAGCTTCGTGCCCTGATAGACACGGATCTCCTGTTCGTCGAGAGACACCAGCATCTGAAGAGGCGCCTCGACCTCTTGCGGCGCGGCTTCCTCCGGCTGGTTATCGCGGGCCTGAACGCCGGACGCCAAACCGGCGACCAGCGCGGCGGACGCCGCGGACATTCTGAATATTTTAAACAGGCCGCGCTTGAATTCGGGCGCCTCGGCACGCTCTAAACTAAAAATCATTCTGGAGCCCCTCACGCAAAACTCTTCAAAAGCTCAAACAGAACCTTAAATCCAACCCGTGTATTTTACGTTATTGAACAGGGTTACCGAAAGGTTTTGGCCAATTTTCCCTGATAATATCAACAGTGGGAGGCTGGCAATGTGTTTCCCATCACATTTACGGCAAATGCATGGTCCGGATCTAAAAAAACGCAGACATGGCCTCGATCGTTGCTGCAGCGGAGCGCGCATCCGTATCGGCATCGCGAACCAGCTGGTCGAAATGATCGGTCAACGCCCTGATCTGGCGGTTTTCGCGGAACACCATGTAGTGGCCACCGATATAGACCACGGCCAGCAACGGCCCGAAGATCGTCACCGGTGCTGAAAAAACCACCTTCGTGTCATAAAGATAAAGACGAAGGGACGGATAGAGCTCCTCGCAGCACTTGGCCATATGGCTGATCTGCTCTTTCCGCGCTGCAGCCGGCAGGCCGCGCCAGTAGCCCTCCCCCCGCGCCAGCGACTCCACGAGCTCCCGGGAACAGCAGATTTCGTAGTCCGACCCCGGGCGCCTGAGCCAATCCGCCTTATCCCGCATGGCCGAAATTGCCTGATCCGGCGTCTTGTCGCGAAAGGCCGCATATTCGAACTCAAACACAGCATCGGTCTTGAGAATATCAGGCAGGGTCGCCGGGACATGACGAATTTTGTAGCCCGCGGCCTCCTGGTGCCATTCATCAATTTTAGCATCGGCAAAGGAGCGCTCTGCCTCCGTCACACGAAAGGATGAATCGAGCAGGTCGGCTGTTGTCTCGCTGCGCTCGGACAACCCAAGCAGCCAGTCGGAACTTACAGACAAAGCCGAGGCGCATTCTGCCGCCAGATGGGCATTGGGCAGCCGCGCATCATCTTCTCCCAGAAGCTGCGCGATTGTTGAGCGGTCAACACCACAGAGCCTCGCCATCGCCGACCGGGTCAGCTGGCGGCGCGTCATTGCCTCCGCCAGACGTTGGCGAAACAGGTTTGATCGGTCTCTTTTATCCATAATGGTGATTATACTCAACAATGTTTTATTTAGTCTACAATATGAAATTTTTTCTGCAAATATACCAAATTCCCGCGCTGGCGAGACGGTGCTACAGCACAGGAAGATCAAATTTAATCCATTGATATCATGGGAGTTTATTTTGGATACGGCACGGCGCACGCTGTTGAAATCGATCACCTGGCAACTCCTGGGCCTGATCACCATGACCGCGCTCAGTTATCCCCAAACAGGCACCCTTCAGTCGGCTTTCGCCCTTGCAGCCAGCGCGTCAGGCATGGGTTTTGCCTGTTTCTTTATCCACGAACGGATCTGGAGCCGGATAAACTGGGGACGTCAGGCCGAGGCCCATTCCCAACCAGCGGAGCCCAAACCTCAGATTTATGACCCTGCAATTGAGATTGCCCCTCCCGCCCCGGTTTCTGCATCCGCACCTCCGGCCTTGCCCGGCTCGTCAAAGCCCCCTATGTCGCAAGGCAGGATGGAATGAACGGGAAGCAGGAACCTGCCGATGACCCAATTGCACTTCGCATTGCTCGAAAATCGCGGTCTGATCCGGATTGGCGGGGAAGAGGCGACACACTTCTTGCAGAACCTTGTCACCTGCGACATTGCGGCTGTCGATGAAACGGGTGTTGGCTTTGGCTCCTTGCTGACGCCCCAGGGGAAAATCCTGTTCGACTTCCTGATTGCCCGAACCGCCGATGGCTACCTGCTGGACACGCCAAGGGAAACGATTGCAGATTTTGCCAAGCGGCTGACGTTTTACCGCCTGCGCGCCAAGGTGGACATTGAGATCCTCGGCGAAGACACTGCCGTCATCGCATCGTGGGGCGGTTCCGTACCCGGATCGCTGCCAGGCATTTCCTTCACCGATCCGCGCCTCGTCGGTCTAGGCCAACGGCATATTGGTGCCAAAGCGGAGACTTGCGCCGCTCTCACCAGCGCAGGCGGCAAGGAAGCTGATGTTGCTTCCTATGCAGCACACCGGATTGCCCTCGGCGTGCCGGAAAGCCTGTCCGACTATGCCTACTCGGACATTTTCCCCCATGATGCCGACATGGATCAGCTCAACGGCATCTCATTTACCAAAGGCTGTTACGTCGGTCAGGAGGTCGTGTCCCGGATGCAGCACCGGTCCACAGCCAGAAAACGCATGATAACCGTCACCAGCTCAGACGGCTTGCCGGAGGCGGGAGCGGAAATCACTGCCGATGACAAGTCGGTCGGCATTTTGGGCTCCACCTCAAAGGCGGAGACCGGATATGTGGGCATCGCCCTTGTCCGTCTTGACAAGGCAGGCGCCGCCCGTGACAAAGGCGCCGCTTTTTTCTGCGGCGGAGCAGAAGTGCAGTTGGACCTGCCGGAGTGGGCAAGCTTCACATGGCCAGCGGAAAGCGACTGATCTTCCCGCCTCCCTGAACGGACTTGACCTGCCATGCCTTCAGACAATCCCGCTTCGTCTCCCAGAGCCTGGCAGCGCATGCTGTCGGGGCGCAGGCTCGACCTGCTTGACCCCTCACCGCTCGATGTCGAGATTTCGGACATCGCCCACGGGCTTGCCCGTGTTGCCCGCTGGAACGGACAAACCCATGGCGATCATGCCTTTTCTGTGGCTGAGCACTGCCTTGTGGTTGAGGACATCGCGCTTCAGCTGAAGCCGGACCTGCCGCCGCACTGGCGTCTGGCGGTCCTTCTGCATGATGGCCCCGAATATGTCATCGGCGACATGATTTCACCGTTCAAGGCAGTCATGGGCGGCGCATACAAGGCCGTGGAAAGCCGCTTGCAAACCGCCATCCATCTTCGCTTCGGCTTACCGGCAGAGATTCCGCAAACGATCAAGAAGCTGGCCAAGCGGGCAGATATCATCTGCGCTTACTACGAAGCCATTGAGCTTGCCGGATTTGATCAGGCAGAAGCGGCGAAGATCTTCGGCAAACCCCGGGGTTTTACACCCTCAGATCCCACATCTGGCCGGCTTGGCCTGAACCCATTGCCCGTGGCCAAAGCGCAAAAACTGTTTCTGGAGCGCTTCGAAAAAATTGAAGCGCTCATCGAAGCTGGGAAAAAGACGCAATAGCTACCCCGGGAGCTGGTGACCTGAGGGCAATGGACGGGTACGATTCGCAAAACAACAAATCACCGGATCACCATGCTCTACGTCTGCTCCTTGTCCCGCCTGCCCGAAACCGTCACCAATGTCGGCGCAACCCATCTGGTGACGTTGATCAACGCCGAGTCCGATGTTCCCACCCCGGAAGGCATTCATCCGGACAAACATTTGTTTCTGGGTTTCAACGACATCGTCAGTCCGGTTGAAGGACTTACACCTCCTGCCGAAGCCCATGTGCAGCGGCTGCTGGAGTTCGTTCGCGGCTGGGACCGGCAGACGCCGATGGTGATCCATTGCTGGGCCGGCATCAGCCGCTCGACCGCGGGCGCCTACATTACCGCCTGCGCCTTGAATCCGGATCTGGACGAAGCCGAGCTCGCCCAAAAACTGCGTACCCGTGCGCCTTCCGCGACGCCCAACGGCAGACTGGTTGCCATGGCCGACAAGATTCTCGCGCGCGATGGCCGTATGATCGACGCGATCCGGCAGATCGGCCGGGGGGCGACGGCCTTCGAAGGCACACCCTTCGAGATGCCCGGCCTGAAACGCTGACACCACGGAGACATATAGAGAATGCCAGCATCGGACGCGACGATCCAGATCGGGCTCAACGCCGTCATCGTTGCTGTTTCCGGTGGCATGCCTCAGATCGTCCAGGTCGGCGACCGGAGCAGCAAGCATCTGGACAGTCTGCCGTTCGGACCTTTCGATCCGCTGCACCACCGGACCTTTGAAATCGGCCTGAGAGCCTGGGTGGAAGAGCAAACCGCCCTGCAGCTCGGCTATGTCGAGCAGCTCTACACATTTGGTGACCGCGGGCGGCACAGGACCCGTAGCGACTCCGATCCCCATGTTGTGTCCGTCGGTTACCTCGCCCTGACGCGGCAAACACCCGGCTCGGAAGATGTCCTCGCCCGGCATCATTCCGCCTGGCGCTCCTGGTACGACTATTTCCCCTGGGAGGACTGGCGCGATGGCCGTCCTGATATGCTCGACCGAGAAATCCTGCCTGCGCTGTCCGCCTGGGCGGAAGTTCCTCCACCGCCGGGCACGCCGCTGAGAGCATTCAACCGTATGGAGAGGCTCAACCTGGCTTTCGGAACAACAGCCTCCGATTGGGACGAGGAACGGGCTCTGGAGCGCTACGAGCTGCTGTATGAGGCCAGTCTGGTAGAGGAGGCCCTGCGCGACGGGCGCCCCGCTGCGCTCAAGCGGCCCAATCTGCCGAAGTTCGGCCGCCCGATGCGCTACGATCACCGCCGCGTGCTGGCTACAGCACTCTCCCGTCTGCGCGCCAAACTGAAGTACCGCCCGGTTGTCTTCGAGCTGATGCCGGACACATTCACTCTCACCGAACTGCAAACCTCCGTCGAGGCAATATCAGGACGGCATCTGCACAAGCAGAATTTCCGCCGCCTGGTTGAAAATGCGGATCTCGTGGAACCGACCGGCGCGACCTCGACCGCGACCGGCGGCCGGCCGGCGGCCCTCTTCCGGTTCCGCCACGAGCTGCTCAAGGAGCGTCCAGCCCCCGGCCTGCGTGTCGGTGGCCGCTGACAAGACACGGCTCCCTTAACCATAGATTTCGCATTCGGCATCTTCTGACGCAGGGGAACTGCGAATTTTTCGTCTATTAACTCTCTTTCAAGGTTAAGGCGTCACTTTCAACTTGATCGTTGCAGAAAAGGTTCTGTTACCGATCTTGTCCGGCGGGTTTGCCGGACACGCGTAACGAGTTGGAGTTGGCTGCGTATGTCTGGCCCGCGTAACCGCCCGTCTTCCCGGCGGCATCTATCCCGAACAGCGTCCTCCCGTGGCAAGCCCTCGGCGGCCCGGCACAAGCTGAAGCGCGTCATCCTTGCTGCGCCGTTCGCATTCGTGTTCCTGACCGGATCCATCGGGCCACAAGACATCGTCTCGCTGCTTGCCGAAAAGAAAACCGAAGCACCGCGCTGGATGATGGCTCTGGAACCAGCTCATTTCGCCACAGCCATTACACCGACTCTCTCTCTTGCCAGCATGCCCCAAAGCAAGCCTGATCCGCTGAAAGCGCCACAGCTTGCATTGTCGTCGGCAGCAGACGGCAGCGAAGCGACAATCATTGCCGGACTGTCGAAGCTGGCAGCTGAAGTCGCCCCCACTGAAATTCCAGATGAAATCGCGGTCAACCGGTCGAGCAAAGGCGACAGATATGTCTCTCTGGCGCCTGACCGGCAGATGGTCGACATGGCGGCGGGGACCGTTTACTCGCTGCCAAGCCTTATCGGCGGTGACGAAAAACAGGCAGACTTTCCCCGTGTCGCCTTCGTCAAGCCTCACCCTTTGACCGAGCAGCAGTCCACCAGGCTGGCCGCGTTGCCCCCGCGCACGGCAGAAAACAACGGGCCGCTGGACCTTCAGCAAGTGATGATGGCCCGCAATGCGGCCGCTGCCAGCTTCTCCCTGGTGTCTGCTTATTCGCCAGAATCCGTGCAGGACACCAAGGAACCCTTCGACGCATTGTTCGGAGCGGCAAAATACGAACAGGAACTGCCGCCGCCTGAAGATCCGGAGAACCCGCACTGGTGGGCCCAGAAACCGCTGCCGCTTTCTGTCATGAACAAGAAGGAGCAGCGCTGCCTGGCGGAAGCGATTTACTTCGAGGCCCGCGGTGAAAGCGAAGAGGGCCAGGTTGCCGTTGGTCAGGTCGTTTTGAACCGGGTCAAGAACCCGTCCTATCCGAACTCGATCTGCGGTGTTGTCTATCAGAACAAACACAAGCGGAACCGCTGCCAGTTCTCCTTTGCCTGTGACGGCATCAAGGACAGGATTACCCAGCCATCCAACTGGTTGACGGCGCAAAAGCTTGCCAAGGATGTGATCGGCGGCAAGCAATATCTGAAGATGGTCGATGCCTCGACCCACTACCACGCGGATTATGTCTCTCCGCGCTGGCGCAAATCCATGGTCCGCCGCGGCAAGATCGGCCACCACATCTTTTACAAGACCTACGCTGGCGGCTGGAAATAGGCCACAGGGCCAACACAGAACCGAGGCGCGCCGCCAGACGCGCCTCTCAGACTGCTAACAAAGCCCAAACTATCGATTGTCATTCCGGTTTGACGCGTTAGCGGCAAGACCGGAATCCAGTACTCCGTGTGGTCAACAGCTGGAAAACAACATCAGTTCAACGGTTACTGGATCCCTGCCTTTCGCAGGGATGACAAATGTGCTGCTTGGCAACGACTTCAGGTAAAAGGCCCTATTTCGGGC